>JAAZMA010000222.1 GCA_012799055.1 Tissierellia bacterium | reverse complement strand
GGAGGTTTTGGTTTAATAAACAAAGATGGACTAAAAAAACCATCCTACTATGCTTATTATTTATTATCTAAATTGGGAAATGAGATAATAGAACAAGGGGAAGATTATATAATTACAAGAAGTGGAGAAGATATTCAAATACTAGCTTATAACTATGCCTACTTTGACGATTTGTTTTTATTAGGAGACACTTCCCACATAAACCACAGGGAAAGATATTTAATTTATGAAAACAAAGGCATTAGGGAAATGGAATTTAAAATAAATGGTATTGTGGGAGATTATAAAATAACCAATTATAAACTAAATAGGGAATCTGGTTCTGTATTTGATACATGGATTAAAATGGGAATGCCTGAAAATATGTCAGTGGAAGAAATAGAATATTTAAAGGGAAAAGCTAAACCTGAAATGGCAGTAGAATATGTGAAATTAAAAGGGGAATATAGGTATGTGTTTCAGGTGCCAGTTCATGGAGTGGAGATGTTAATATTGGAGAAGAGAATGTAAAGAAGGGAAAAGGCCATAAACAGCAATCCATAGGCCTAAGGACCTATATATAAATTCTGAAAATTATTGTATAATATTGTTAATTAAATATATATTTTATTGGTGACTTTCCACCGATAAAGGCAAACTTAGTGAAAACTAAGGACGCAAAACTAAAGGGCCTTCCTTGATAGTTCAAGATGGCAGCCAGTTACCGAAGGGAGGAGAAATTATGTCTAGAAGACATATGAGAATCTCCACAATAGTCATCTTTTTTATTTTATTAATCTCAACTACAAGTTTTGCTAAAAATACTATTGTGGATGTTAAAAATTTGGACAAGGGTATAATAAGTATTAATTACAATAAAAATACTGATAATATGAAAGTCCTAATTACTAAAGGGAATAATAAAGAACATTATAATTTAAAATCTGGTGTGAATTATCCACTACAATTTGGTAATGGAGAATATACTATTTCAATTTTAAAACATGTTAATGGAAATCAATATAAAATAGTAGCTACTGAAAAAGTAAATTTAAAATTAAAGGATGAAAAACAATTATATTTACAATCAACGGAGATAGTTAATTGGAATGAGGACATGCTTGCTATAAAAAAAGCTAAGGATTTAACTAAAAATGTTAAAAATAATCAAGAAAAAGTTAAAGTCATATATGATTATGTGACTAAAAATATTAAATACGATGATAAAAAGGCAAATACAGTTGAAACAGGATATATACCATCAATAGATGAAACATTAAAATCTCAATCAGGAATATGTTATGATTATTCAGTATTAACAGCAGCTATGTTAAGAAGTATAGACATACCTACAAAATTAGTAATGGGTTATAAAAACGATATAGAAAAATATCATGCTTGGAATGAGGTATATTTAGATGGTAAATGGATAAATCTTGATACTACTTACGATTCAGCCTATGTCCAAAAAGATGTTCCAATTAATATGATTAAATCTAATAGTGAATATAAAATAGAAAAAAACTACTAATAAAAAATCACTGTCATTTGAACAGTGATTTTTATAATATACAAATCCCCCTTATTATCCTAAGTGGTAGTGAAGAATCTCCATCCTTCACCACCACTTAGGATGACAAAATTGTCTATTTAAGATAACAATATTGTCTCAAAAATTTACCATTGTCAATTATTAATTGCATACTCATCTACTAATTCTCCCAATGCGAAAAATCTTTTTCCTGTCTTTGACGAAAAATAACAGGTCATTAGTGAAATTATAGGCTTATCCCTTTCATCTGCCTTATCATCTGATAACATTTCCATGGCAGTGTCAGGAACTACAACAGTATCGTAAATTTCATATTCATAGATTTTTTCCCCATCTGATACATAGACTTTACTACCTATTTCAATATCCATTAGACTTCCAAATAATAAATCCTTTTTTTTCATTCTATGTCCTGCCAAAGTATAATTCCCAGTGCCAAAGCTTTGCTCAGGCTTCATAGTGGCAGCTCCAGCCATTAAATTAGCATCAGATAAGCCTTTCATTATGGGAAGATTTATATCTAAATCAGGAATATATAATGTTCCAATGACAAAATCCTTATTAAAGTTTTGAGACCCTTTTATTATAGACTTTATATCCACATCTTCTACTGCAGAAAAATCAAATTCTACCTCTAGTTCAGGATTTCTATTATTAGCTATCAGGGTTTCATTGGGAATACTATCATTTACTATGGACTTACTATAATATTTAACTATTTGTTCTGTCATAAAAGGAGTTAACAGAAATAACACTCCAATTACAATTAATAATATAGGAAT
>JAAZMA010000238.1 GCA_012799055.1 Tissierellia bacterium | reverse complement strand
TTCACAACTCCTTCAGTTATATTTAACTGGGATTTCTTATTAAATATATTAATTTTTTCTTTTTTTATTTTTAAACCAATTTCAGTACCAGGCTCAAGTATTTCTCCAATTGTAGACTCTTGGACTATTTCTGCCCTTTCCCCAGTTTCCAGCTCTACAAAATAGTGGGTATTTAATCCTAAAAATACAGAATTTAAGATTTTCGCCTTTACACCTTCCCCATTTTTCTTAATAATAAATTCCTCTGGTCTTATGGAAACTTGAACTGGAATACTATCTGCAATTTCCCTGGAAATAATTAAATTATCTACAATTTCCTTATATTCTCCAATTTTTAATACAAATCCTTTATTATTAGGTATTAATTCCCCATCTAATATATTTGTTCTACCAATGAAAGTTGCCACAAATATATTGGCTGGTCTTTGATATATATTTTGGGGAGTTCCCACATGTTGTATTACCCCATGATTCATAACAGCTATTCTATCAGATACAGCCATGGCTTCCTCTTGGTCATGGGTTACATATATGGTGGTAATGCCAATATCCTTTTGTATATCTTTAATAGCATTTCTCATTTCTATTCTAAGTTTTGCATCTAAATTAGACAGTGGTTCGTCCATTAATAATACATCTGGTTCAATAACAATTGCCCTAGCAAGGGCTACCCTTTGTTGTTGTCCACCAGATAAATTTTCTGGTAGTCTATCTTTGTATTCATGGATTTTTACTATTTTTAATATTTCATCTACCTTTTCTTCTATTTCTGCCTTAGGTAATTTTCTATTTTCCAAACCAAAGGCTACATTTTTTGCCACTGTTAAATGGGGAAATATAGCATAATTTTGAAATACCATACCAATATTTCTATCCTTTGGAGCCACATTATTTATTATTTTCCCATTAAAAAGAATCTCTCCACCTTCTATGGTATTAAATCCTGCCACCATTCTCAGTAAAGTTGTTTTACCACATCCAGAGGGCCCAAGAAGGGTGAAAAACTCACCCTTCTCAACCTCTAATGATAATCCTGGAATTACTGTATTATCGCCATATCTTTTCACTACATTTTTAAAATCTATGGATATACTCAAATCATTCACCTTCTAACTGTTTATTTTTCTATTTATTTTTGCAATGATGTGAACAAATCAATGTATTTTTCTACTATTTCACTTTTATGTTCTGTTACATATTCTATATCTTCTTCTAAAGTATAAATATCTTCCAAAGGTGTCATAGAATCACTTAGTTCTGCATCTGCTCTTAAAGGTCTTACAAATATTTCTGTTCCAAAAGCATCTTGTATTTCCTTTGAAATAGTGAAATCAATAAACTTTTTAGCATTTTCTAGGTTTTTAGCACCTTTTATTATGGCTGAATTTGCATCTCCATATATGGTACCTTCTTTTGGATATACTACTTTAACTGGTGCCCCATCTCTTACATAGGATACAGATGGATCTTCATAAGTTAATGCCACTACATATTCCCCATCTGCTACAGACTTGTGGGCTGCACCAGATCCACTGGCTACTTTACCATCTAGATTTTCAATTATTTTAGCTACATAATCCCAACCTTCTTGTGATTCATAGTCTCCACCCATAGCAACTAACATATTTGTCAATTGATTAAAAGCTGATGAAGAACTAGCTGGGTCTGGATATGCAATTTTTCCTTTTAATTCAGGATTTAGTAAATCCTCATATCCTTCAATTTTTATATCACCAATAAGATCTGTATTAACAAGTATACAAGAGCCATCAGAATTATATGGTGTCAAATATCCTTGTTTATTTTTATGACCTTCTAATAAATATTCATCATTTGGTGAAACGTATTCCTGAAATAGATCAGGATTTTGTGCAAATTGAGTTTCAGCTATTCCAAATATTACATCTGCATAAGGATTTTCTTTTTCTGATTCAAGACGTTTTATTAATTCTCCTGTACCTGCACTAATTAATTCCACTTTTATACCTGTTTCCTTTTCAAAAGCGGGAATTACTAAATTAATAATATCTTCACTATTAGGGGAATAAACTACTAATTTGTCTGATGTGCCTTCTTCACCTGATGTATTATCATCAGTAGTATCTGTCTTGCCACAAGCAGTTAATAGCCCTATAGCTAATACTAAAACCATTGTTAAAGCAATTAATTTCTTTTTCATCATATATCCTCCTCATATTATTGTATTTAATTTAATTTTATCTAAATAGTAAGGCAATTAAAATACTATAAAAGGAAAACATTGTCCAAAATAGACAAGCTAAAAGTGAAAAGGGCACTAACAAGCCAAAATTAATAAATAAAGTGTAATAATAACTCTAAATTATACTAAATATTTTATCTCATAATGTTATTTTATAATCAGACAGGAAACTATAATATTTATCTATAACCGAGGCAAACTATTAAAGGGAGGTGAAATTATGCAATTCGTCGCAAACAATGAGTATATTGTCATTAACCGTATTACAGGTGAAGTAAGCTATTGAATTCCTGATGAAAAAGGCTATTTTGCAACTTGAAATAGTCAACCCTCTGCTGTTAGCAGATAATTTTTTTCAAATAATAACAACCCTTTCTCAGCCCAAGTCTGAAAAAGGGTTGTTATTAAAAATATAAGCTATATTCCCCTTTGCTTCTTCCTTAAAAACTTTCTACATAAAAATGCCCCTGATAAAAATCCAAATATATGTGCCCACCAAGCTACTCCACCTATTGTTCCATATCCAACTGACATAATTCCAGAGCGAACTTGTCCAATAAACCAAATAAATAAAAATATTGGAGCTGGTATTAAAATTCGTCTATAAAACAAAATAAAAGGCACTAAAGTTACAATTTTAGAATGGGGAAACATGAGAAAATACGCCCCCATTACCCCTGCAATAGCACCAGATGCACCTACTGTAGGAATATTAGAAGTAGGCCCAGCTATGAAATGGGCAAAACCTGCTATTAATCCTGTTAATATATAAAATAGTACAAATCTAAAAGAACCCATTCTATCCTCTACATTATCTCCAAATAGCCATAAAGACCACATATTACTAATAATATGGATTAAATCCCCATGCATAAACATACTAGTAAATAGGGGAATATAAGATTCAATATGAAATATTCCTCCTAGAAAACGGGAAGGAATAAAGGCATATTTATACACCATCTCCATTGCCTCATTATAAGGAAGAGTTACCTGCTTAATAAAAACCATAATATTTAAAGCAATAATAGTTATAGTAGCTACGGGAAATTTTTCATTTGGTTCAGTATCTTTTATTGGTAACATATATTATCCTCTACTTTCTAATTTTGTAATTATATTATAGCATATATATAGTTTACAACAATAACTAAAGTCTATATAATATAGACATATATAATTGAAATAACCACATGGGAAGGAGATATTATTAATGAAAAAATTTGGGATAATATTTATAATAATGATTTTATTTATTGTACAAATAACAAGCCCTATTTATGCTAGTAAAATAGAAGATAAACCATTGGAAAAAGAGGAACAAATAGATAATAAAACAGAAGAAGATTCTCCTGAAGATGTAGAATTACCTGATGAACAAATTGAAGAACAAAAGCCAAAAGAAGAATCAGAAGAAAATGATGAAACAGTTGAAACAGAAGACTTGCCACAGGAGCCAGAAATACCCTATGAAGAAATACATAAAGAATTAGAAGAAAAATACAATTTATTAAAAGAAGAAAATTTAAGATTAAGAAAAGAAATATTAAAGCTTCATAATAAATTAAGTAAAAAACCAGCTAATAAAATCCCTGTACTAATGTATCACCACCTGTTAAAGCAAGAAGATATAGATAAATATGGATGGGATAAAAATAATAGTGTGCTTTCAGTAGAAGCTTTTGAAAAACAAATGGATTATTTGTATAAAAATGGATTTTATACTGCTACATTAGATGAGCTTCAAAACTTTATAGATGGTAAAATCATATTACCAGAAAAAACTGTGGTAATCACCTTTGACGATGGTTATTATAGTAATGCAGTATATGCCTATCCTATAATGAAGAAATATAATTTTAGAGGAACAATATTTGTAATAGGCAATAGTTTTGAAAAACCACAAAAAGACTTTAACCCTAAAGATAAAAAACTTCAACATATTAGTTTAGATGAATCATATAAATATGTAGATGTATTTGACTATGAATCCCATAGCTATAATCTTCATAAAGTCAATGAAAATAATATACCATTAATAATATCTTTAGATAAAGATACTATTATGGAAGATTTGCAAAAAAACAAGGAACTGGTAGATGGAAAATACTTTGCCTATCCCTACGGTAGATATAATAAAAATGCTATTGAATTTTTAAAAGACACTGGCCATGAAATGGCCTTTACTACAAGGGCTGGATATGTAACTAAGGGTATGGACAAATTTCAATTACCTAGATTTGG
>JAAZMA010000213.1 GCA_012799055.1 Tissierellia bacterium | reverse complement strand
TTACATTTGGACCATTGTTCTAATGTAGGATTTCTACAAGAGTGTATAATGGCTGGCTATAAGTCGGTAATGATAGATGCTTCATTAGAGGATTATGAAGATAATATAAAAATTACTCAAGAAGTAGTTAAATTTGCTAAAAAATACAATGTGTCTGTAGAGGCAGAACTAGGTAGAGTTGGTGGAGTAGAGGACGATAGGGTGGTTGATGAAAAAGATGCTTATCTTACGGATCCTGCTATGGCATTGGAATTTGTTGAAAAAACGGGAGTAGATTCCTTGGCAGTAGCTATAGGCACTGCTCATGGAGTATATGAGTTTGAGCCTGAGTTAGATTTCAATAGATTAGCTAAGATGGATGAAATTATAGATATTCCCTTGGTTCTTCATGGAGCATCAGGAGTTTCAGAAAAGGATATTCAGAAGGCAGTAAGTCTTGGAATTTGCAAGATAAATATATCAACAGAGCTAAAGATACCTTTTTCTAGAGAAATTAAAAAATATTTTGATGAAAATCCAATGGCTAGTGATCCAAGAAAATATTTTACTCCTGCAAAGGATGTAGTTAAAAGCATAGTTATAGACAAAATTAAAATTTGCAGGTCTAATAACAAAGCATAAAACAGTAATCAATAGAAAAGGAGGAATATTTTTGATTTTGACTATTACATTAAATCCTTCTATAGACAGAAGATATACTTTGGAGCAATTTGAAAAAGGGGAAATATTTAGAGCAGGGGATGTTCAATATACCCCTGGAGGCAAGGGGTTAAATGTGACTAGGGTAATACAAAGTTTTCAAGAGCCTGTCATTGCCACAGGTTTTTTGGGAGGCTTTAGTGGGAAATATATATTGAATGAATTAAACAAAGCAGGGATAGACCATAATTTCATACCTATAAATGGGGAAACTAGATCTTGTTTAGCTATTATCTCCGACGATGGGATACAGACAGAAATATTAGAAAGTGGCCCTATAATAAACGAGGAAGAGATGGTAAGGTTTAAAAGTTTATATAAAAGTTTTATTAAAGATTACGATATTATTGTTGCTTCAGGTAGTCTTCCTAGGGGACTTCATGCTGATATGTATAAAGAATTAATAAGGATTGGAAAAACTCAGGGGAAAAGATTTATTTTAGATTCTAGTGGAGAAGCATTGGAATATGGTATTGAAGCATCACCGTTTTTAGTTAAGCCTAATAAGGAAGAATTAGAAAATCTTATGGAAAGGGCTATTAATTCTGAAAAAGATATTATTGATGGAGCCAATTATATATTAAATAAAGGAGTAAATATAGTAGTAGTATCCCTTGGGAAAGATGGCTCTATGGTTTTTCATGAGAATAAGATATATAGGGTGAGAGTGCCCAAAATAAAAGCTATAAATCCAGTAGGCTCTGGAGATGCTATGATAGCAGGATTTGCTATTTCTTTAATTAGGGATTATGATTTTCAGCATATGCTAAAATTTGCTGCAGCTTGCGGCACTGCCAATGCTATGGAAGCAGAAACAGGTAAAGTTGACAGGGATAATGTGAAAAATATTATGAATAAGATAATAGTGGAAGAAATATAATAACTTTACTTTTTTAGGTCTGACCTAAAAAAGTAAAGTTATTTTTGTGATTATATTTTGTTGGCTATCTTAACTGCTTCGTTTATGGCATTTAGTGCTCTTCTAGCTTTTATTGCATCTCCGATTGTATAATAAGGTATGGAGTTACTTTCACAATAGTTTTTGATTTCATCATAATTAGTGGGTTTTGCTCCTACAGACATTATTACATGGTCGGCTTTTATTTCTTTGGTTTTTTCATCTATTTCAACAAATATTCCTGTTTCATTTATTTCCGTACATTTTGCATTTACTAGGGTGTTTACACCTAGGGCATATAGGTTTTCCATAACACATATTTTTCTCAATTGTCCTAGATCTTTGCCTACTTCATCTAGCATTTCTACAACGGTTACTTGATTTTCTTTTTCAGATAGGTATTCTGCTACCTCTAATCCTACCAATCCTCCACCTATGACTACTATATTTCCTTTAGGTTCTACTTTTCCTATAAGGACATCATGGGAATTGGTTACATGGGGAAGTTTTGCTCCTGGAATGTCCAATTCTATTGGTTCTGCTCCTGTGGCAATGATTACTGTATCTGGTTGTAGTTCCTCTAGAATTTCTTTTGTCACAGTTGTAGAGAGTCTAATATCAATATTTTTATTTTTTGCTTGTTCTCCTCTAGATATGGCTGCTTCTTGCATTTCTTCTTTTCTAGGTGCCATTCCTGCAATTAAGAATTGGCCTCCTAATTGGTTTGATTTTTCAAATAGTATGGGTTCATGGCCTCTATCTTTAAGGTGAATCGCTGCTTCAAGGCCAGCCATGCCTCCTCCTGCTATAACTACTTTTTTAGGTGTTTTGGTGGGGTTTAATTCCATTTCCCCTTCTCTACCTAGGGCAGGATTTCTCATACAAGTTATATGAGGAAAATCTGGAGATACAAAACCGTCGAAGCACCCTTGATTACAGCCAACACAATAGATAATATTATCTAGATCTCCTGCATAAGCTTTGTTACAAAACTCCGGGTCTGCCAGTTGGGCTCTTCCCATAACTACCATATCAGCTTTATCTTGGGCTAAGATTTCTTCTGCTTGTTCAGCTCTGTTTATCCTACCTACTGCAATGGTAATCATACCTGTTTCTTTTCTAATTCTAGCAGCATTTTCCACATTAAATCCTCTAGGGAGATCAATAGGAGGAACTTCATATTTTAAGGCTCCAGTCATCATATTTCCTCTAGACACATCTAGTACATCTACCCCTGCATTTTTAGCTAGCTTACAAAATTCAATCATATCTTCTATAGTAAGGCCATTTTCTAAATAATCGTCTTGGGCAACAATTCTCATAAAAATTGGGAAGTCTTCTGGTACATTTTTTCTTATGGCTCTAATACATTCCAATGGGAATCGAACCCGATTTTCAAAGGAACCTCCATACTCATCATTTCTTCTGTTAAATGCAGGACTTAAGAAACAGTGGGGAGAGTATCCATGGGCAGCATGGAATTCTACACAGTCAAATCCTGCTTCTACTGCTCGTCTGGCAGCTTGGCCAAAGGCCTCCACTACTTCTTTAATAGTTTCTACACTAGCACCTGGAATAGTGTGCTCTTCTGATATAGGCATATCACTAGG
Organism: Tissierellia bacterium; assembly: GCA_012799055.1. Classification (GTDB taxonomy): domain Bacteria; phylum Bacillota; class Clostridia; order Tissierellales; family Tepidimicrobiaceae; genus JAAZMA01. Next base: position 2 of record JAAZMA010000213.1, on the reverse strand, counting down.
TA
>JAAZMA010000190.1 GCA_012799055.1 Tissierellia bacterium | reverse complement strand
GCCATAACCTTTGCAAAGATTTCTGCAGAGGAAGGTGGTGTATAAGTAATGGAGTTTGCACCTGCTTCTATGGTCTCCAAAATAGATTCATCAGTAGGACCTCCTGTTGCAATTATAGGAAGCTCCTTTCCATATTCTAAACGAATTTTTCTAACAATTTCAGCAGTTTTTGGTCCTCCTGAGATATTTAAAATTTTAGCACCTGCATCTAATTTTCCCTTATAATCATCACATTCAGATACTACTGTGGCAATAACAGGTATATCTATTCTATTGGCCATTTTACTAATTACTGAATTGGCAGTAGGTGCATTAACTACTACCCCATAGGCACCCATTAATTCTGCTTGTAAAGCAATATCTACTGAACGTTTTCCAGTGGTTAAGCCTCCCCCTACTCCAGCAAATACTGGTACTGGAGCTACTTCTAATATGGCTTGGGTAATGGATAATTGGGGTGTAAAAGGATAAACTGCAATTATAGAATTTGCATTAGTATTTTTAATAATAGCTACATCAGTGGAAAATAGTAAAGATTTGATTCTGGTGCCTAGAACTTTTATTCCTGAAGCTCTATAAATTACTGGAGGAACTTCTATTATTCTTGATCTTAATTGAGATTTAACTTCTGGTATATATTTTTCTCTTTCCATTTTTCATCCTCCTTTACTAAAGAAATAAATTTTATCACTTATATATACCCTGTAAAATGTATTTATAACATAAACCAATATATTATAATTTTTAAATCTAAAATAAAAATATTAAAAGAGGGGAAAACCTTCACTAACTAGTATATCTATAGTATAATGAGATTATTACTTAAATTAATTTAGACTATAACATAAGGGGGACATAATATATGAGGGGAATAAGTAATTTAAGTGCCCTTTGGGAGACTTTAAGAAGTATTCTTCCTTTAACAGCTGTACTGGCTTTTTTTCAAATAGTAGTCCTTAGAAAACCTATTGAAAACGTAAAGCAATTTAGTATAGGTTTTGTACTTAGTGTGTTTGGGTTACATTTCTTTTTAAAGGGAGTTTCTATGAGTCTTTTCCCATTGGGAGATTCTGTTGGACAAAATTTAGTTGTTTTAGAAAGAAAATGGCTAATAATATTAGTAGCCTTTGTAATAGGGTATTTTGGGACTTTGGTGGAACCAGCCTTAAAGGCTTTAGCACTTGAAGTGGAGGAAATCTCAATAGGAGCCATACCCCATAAAGTACTAATCCATGCAGTAGCTATTGGATTTGGTATGGGAATGGCCATAGGTATATTTAAAATATTAAATGACATTTCATTTATAAAGATAATAGTGCCAATGTTAATAGCAATAATTATATTAGCTCTATTGGCACCAGAAGAATTTGTAGCTATTGCAATGGACTCTGCCAGTGCTACAACAGGACCAGTAAATATTCCATTAAATATGGCTTTAGCCATAGGATTGACTAAAATAATTGAAAGTGCAGACCCATTGTTAGCAGGATTTGGAATAGTAGGACTTACTTCTATAGGGGCTGTAATATCTGTATTGACTTTAGGCATATTAACCAAGATTTAGTGAGGTGAAAAGTATGGATGAGATTAAATGTATAATTGCCATTGTGGAAAGAGGCAAGGCGGATAAAGTTGTGAATCATGCTAAAAAAGCAGGAGCAAAAGGAGCTACAATTCTTTATGGGAGAGGCACAGGACAAACTGAAGCATTAAAGTTTTTTAATATATATATTGAAGCTTCTAAAGAAATCATAATTATACTTAGTGATGATGGAAATTATGAAAAAATATATGAAGCTATAATTGAGGCTGG
>JAAZMA010000245.1 GCA_012799055.1 Tissierellia bacterium | reverse complement strand
ATCTACTTTTTATTTTTTTAATTCTTCGCGACATGCTGGACAAATATTTTTACCTTTAAAACTTGTAACATCCTTAGCTTGTCCACAGAATATACATGCAGGAGCATATTTTTTAAGTACTATATGTTCTCCATCTACAAAAATCTCTAAGGCATCTTTTACATCAATATCTAGATTCCTTCTTAATTCTATAGGTATTACTACTCTACCTAATTCGTCTACTTTTCTTACAATACCTGTTGATTTCATAATCAGTCCCCCTAGATATATTTGTTATAAAAATCGACTTTTTTTTACAACTTAAAGAATACCATAACTACCAAATAAAGTCAACATAAATCAACAAAATTTTATAAAATTTTCACAAAGTATAGTTTAAATTGGAGGTGGCAATTTGTATAATATTAATAAAGAACTAGAAAATAAAGTGAAATACATAAATGAAATATTAGAAAATAAATATAAAGGCCTATTATCAATGGACAAAGATTTTTTTAGAAATTTTCTAAAAGAAAATATTGGTCCCATTAAAAAAATAGAAAAATTTACAAAGGATGAATTAAATTCTTATTTAGAAAAAGGTGGTATTGTAGCAGTAGATGGTTCCAGTAATAAAATGGGAGGAGCTTATCCCCATTTTATAGAAATATATCAAGGCTTAGCTAAATCCACCTTATATAATGCCAAACCCATTTATAAGGCTGATTTTTATACTCCATTGTACGATGAAAGGAATACAGAAGAAGAGGAAACTTCCATTAGAAGAGAAAAACTTTCCACTATAGAAATAGAAGCAGCCCTAGAGTCCATAGAAGAACTGGCTCCCTATGCAATTATTATGGATGGCTCTTTAATTAGATACGATATAGAATCCTATAATAGATGGATAGAACTAAGGACTAAATGTGAAGAAAAAGGTATAATACTTATAGGAGTTATAAAGGATATAAAAACCAATGTAATAGGAGAGGCCTTAAAAAGGGATAAATCCTTGGAAATAGAAGAAATATTTTATGATAGGGAATTATTATATGGGAAATTACAATATGGAGAGGCTATTTTCATATATGAAGATATATCTAAAAAAACTAAAGAAGGATTTTATTCCTTATTTATGAGGTCTTCCAAGGCACCTACTGTAATAGGTATGGATATATTAGATAGTCAAAAAGAATATTTAGAAGAAATGGCAAGATTAGTTTTAACTTTAACACCAGAAGATAGTAGGGGAGTTCCCTTATGGATAGATATAGTAGATGCAGAAGTAAAAATTCCAGATAAAATGATAAGAGGATTATTAGAATCCTATATAAATAGAGAAATACTAGAAATGTTTTTTATATCTGAAAGAGATAAAAGAACTTTATAGGAGGTAATATTATGCAAGTCGTTGGGATTACCACACAACAGGAAGTATATATAGGCTCAAAGGATAGGAATTTTAGAATAAATGAATTTTTAATTATTGAAGACCCTTATCAAGGAGATTTAATGGGAGAAGTAGTAGAGGCTAAAACCTATAATAAATATATTCCCCTAAGTCTCCATGGAGAACTAGCAGATAGTTCTGTATTAGAATCCTTAAAAGCCCTTGGATACAATATAGAAGAAGACACCATATATATAGCCAAAGTTAGACTATTAAATGAAGCCCTATATCCAGTGGAAACAGGATCTAATATTAGAATCCCCAAATTTCACGAAGTAAAGGATTTAATGATAAAATCCACAGCAGAAGAAGGCTTAACCTTAGGTATAATTAAAAACACAGATCAAATGGTGGACACTATGGATAGTGAATTAAAAGATCTACTATATACCTTTGAAGAAAATAAATTAATGCCCCAAAGAGATATTCCCTATATATTCGACATTAAATCTATGCATCAATACCCTCATATTGGAGTATTTGGAGGCTCAGGCTCTGGAAAATCCTTTGGACTAAGGGTAATACTAGAAGAATTAATGAAATTAAACATACCTACAATAGTACTAGACCCCCATTTTGAAATGGATTTTAGTCAAGCAGGGAGTTATATACCTAAAGATGAAAAAGTAGACTATAAAGACAGATTTAAATGTCTTCAAGTAGGTTTTCATATAGGAGTTAGATTTGAAGACTTATCTACTCAAGATATTAAAAATCTACTAGATGCTTCAAGTCCCTTAACTGATGCTATGAACAATGTAGTAGATATACTATTTAAAAGAAGTGATTCCTATACTAGTTTTTCCAATAGACTGAAAATGTTAGCAGAAGCCCAAGAAGAAGGCACCATGGATAGAATAAATGCTAGAATTTCAGAAGCCACCACAGATTTAGAAAGGGAAGGTTGGCAAAAGCGAAAGGAATTATATATTAAATATGATAAAACTTGTCCTTATAGCTCTGTTAGAGGTATAATTTGGAGATTAAATAGATTAAACAATGAAGGAATATTTAGTAAAGATATAAAGCCTATAGAAGAAGGGCTAAATATGGGAAAACTTATAGT
>JAAZMA010000214.1 GCA_012799055.1 Tissierellia bacterium | reverse complement strand
TTTATTATGTCTAAAGAATAAATTAATTATGCGATAAATTATATTCTATACTTTAACCATCCAATGACCAACATATGTAATGGATAAAATATATAAAAGATCCATTTTGAATAATTTTTGCCTCCTAGACTGCCATTATATTTGTTTAAAAATGGTATTGCTAAAAGTATACCAATATGAAAAATTTGTTCATACCAGTTGCTATTATTTTCAACTAATAATAAAATGGGAGTTAATATTATTGGCATAGATATAATACTAAAAACTTTAATTTGTTGTTGGAAATCATCATGATTTATCCCAAAATTTAAAATCCATAATATTGGAATAAAAGACCAATCTGCTGGTATAGCTATTAAACAAAGAATTACTATTAGAATTATTTTAATAGTTTTTTTTATTTTACTATTATTCCAAACTACAAGTGATATTAGTCCAAGGAAAAGTGGCAACATTATACTTGTCCTTAAAATAGACTTAAATCCACAATCAAAGGAGAGAGGCAGATTTCCAAACATAAAATAATTATAGGGAATGTGGGAAATAAGAGCAAATATTCCAAGTCTTAAGGCATACTTTTTTATATTTTTAGTATGATAAAATCCCTCTGCTATAAAAAAGCACATAATAGGTGCAGTAAGTCTTCCAATAATATGCATTATTTGACCTAAAGCACTTTCTAAAGGGACAAAAGCCCAGGCTATATGGTCTATAAGCATTGCAAAAATAGCTATAATTTTAAGATGGTATGCAGAGAAATTTAAAACATTTGGTTTTAAAATAGGTTTTTTGTTCAATTTACTAGTCTCCTTAATAACAATATTATGTATAAATTATACCATATTAATTATATTAAATATATTTTAAAAGATGTAAACTACTAGAATACTATATAATTATTAATACAAAACCCAGCACTAAAATTGAATTTTTCCTTTTAAATCACAATTTTAAGTGCTGGGATATTAGTTTTATAATCTAGTTTTGTTCTTCATACACTATATCATAAGTTACAGAAGTTGCTTTTTTCAACATGGCAGAAACACCACAATATTTTTCTTGGGATAGGGATACTGCTTTTTCAATTTTATCCTTTGGTAGGTCTTTTCCCTTAAAAATAAAATTTAAATGAATATTCTCATATACTTTTGGATGTTCTTCTGTATTGTCTGCTTCCACTTCTATATTAAAATCATCTAATTCTACCCTCATTTTTTTAAGTATAGACATTATATCTATTCCTGTACAGCCTATTAATGCTGCTAACATTAATTGTTTTGGCCTTGGACCTAGATTATTTCCACCTATTTTTTCTGCAGCATCTGTAATAAATTTATGACCATCTAAATCCATTTCAAATCCCATATTCCCAATTAAATTTGCTTTAATTTTCTTTTTACTCATTTAATCTACTCCTTTCTAACTCTACAATAATTATTTACCCAAATATGTAGAAATTAAAAATCATAGGAGTTCTTTTCTTAATTCTTCCCCAGATTTAGGAGATAAATAGGCCAAAGGTATATCAAAAACAGTAAAAGCTCCTTTTTTACCTTCTAAACTCATTTTATAGACTGCCCTAGCAAAGGCAACTACTACTGCAGAAGTAAATTCTGGATTGCTTTCTAGAGAAAGGCTAAATTCCATCCTTTGTTTATTATTATTTTTAGTAGTATCTGTACATATTACAAATCCACCATGGGACATTTTAGAATGGTTAATTTTCAATTCTTCTTCAGAAATAAAGTGAACAGTAGTGTCATATTCTAAAAAATAATTTGGCATAGATTTAATTTCTTTTTCAATTCTATCCATACTTTTTCTATCATTAGGAACTACATAACAAATTCTTTTATGCCTTTCTCCATTGTCTAGCTTTGGTTTTTCCCCAGACCTTATTTTTTCTATAGCTTCTTTAGAAGGTATAGTATATTGGACTGCATCCTTTACTCCCTTAATTCTTTTAATGGCATCTGAATGACCTTGGCTAACACCTTTACCCCAAAAAGTGTAGTTTGCCCCTTTAGGAAACACTGCTTGGGCTAATAATCTATTCATGGAGAATAATCCTGGGTCCCAACCAGCAGAAATCAGACTTACTTTATTAGATTGTTTTGCCATTTTATCTACAATTTCAAAATACTCAGGTATATTTTCATGATTATCATAACTATCTACAGTATTAAAATAGTTCACAAGAACAGGACATTGTTTAGGTAAATCCTTTGCTGAACCGCCACATAAAATCATTACATCAATTTTATCTTTATATTCTAGGATTTTAGAGATATGTATAATATTTGAATTTGAATCTATTTGAGAAACATCCCTTCTAGTAAAAATTCCTACTAGTTGAAAATCTGGATTATGTTTTAAGGCTAATTCTGCACCTTTACCTAAATTACCATATCCAACGATTCCTACTTTTATTTTACTCATATGACCACCCCTAGATGAAATAATTATTTTTTGCTATTAATAGTCTAGCATAATTTATTTTATTTATCCATGACTTCTTGACATGGATTTTTTTACAATATAAAATTAAATTAAAAGGGAGGGAATAAAGTGAAAAAATATTTGTTTTTAGCCTTTCAAGGAAATCAAATGTGCTTCATGCATTTACTATTATATGCCATAGAATTGCATGAAAAAGGTATGGAAGCTAAAATAATTATGGAAGGGGAAGCTACTAAATTAGTTAAAGAACTAGAAGAAAGTGGAAACAAAACTTATTTAAAAGCAAAGGAATTAAATTTATTTGATTCTATTTGCAAGGCCTGTTCTGCAAAAATGGGAGTATTGGAATATAATGAAACTGTAGGCATCCCCATTAAAGGCGAATTAAATGGACATCCTAGTATATATTCATTTGCAAATGGGGATTATGAAATAATTACTTTGTAAAATAAACAACCCTAATATACTAGGGTTGTTTTTCTGTATTATACTATTTTTTACATTTACTTTACAATTATTTAATTGTATAATTCAATTAGTTAAAAATTTATCTTAAGAACTAACACTGGAGGAAATTAGATGGAAGAACTTATATTTGGCTTAATTGGTGGTACAGCTCTTTTAATGTATGGGGTAAGCCTAATGGGAGATGGGCTAGAAAAAGCCTCAGGGGAGACTATGAAAAAGATTTTAACAGTTTTAACTGGCAAAGTTTGGTCTGCCTTTTTAGTAGGCATATTTGTAACAGCAGTAGTACAAAGTAGTACAGCAGTTACTGTATTAACAGTTGGATTTGTAAACTCTGGTCTCATGAAGCTTCATCAAGCTGTAGGCATAATTTATGGTGCCAATATAGGAACCACTATAACTGCACAGCTTATGGCTTTTAGTTTTAAATTTAAATTAACAGATATAGCACTTCCCATATTAGGAATAGGTTTTGCCATAAATAATATTACAAAAAATAGAAAAATTAAATATTTAGGTCAATCATTAATGGGCTTTGGTATGATGTTTTTAGGCCTTAAAATACTAAATGATGGAGTACCTTATATGGAACAATCGGAATCTATGAGGTATTTCTTTACAAACTATGCTTCTATACCTATAATAGGCATATTTTTAGGGGCATTTGCTACTGCTATGGTACATAGTTCAGCTGCCACTATAGGCCTTGTTATGGTTCTTAGTCAAGCAGGATTATTAGATTTAGAATCAGCAATAACTATTATGTTAGGAACTAATATTGGTACATGTGTTACAGCTCAATTAGCTAGTATGACTGGAAATATTAATGCTAGAAGAACTGCTTGGGCACATACTTTTTATAATGTATTTGGAGTTGTATTAGCTTTAGTTTTTTTACCAATTTTTACGAAAATAGTAGCAATAATAACAGAGATGTTTAATCCCATGGGAGGACTTTCTGCATATATTGCCAATACTCATACTTTGTTTAATTCTATAAATGCATTGATATTTTTACCTTTAACAGACTATTATGTTAAGTTTCTTGAAAAAATAGTAAGGCCTAAGGAGGAAGCTTATGGAGAAAAAATACTATTAGACAAATTATTGTTAAACACTCCTGTAGCAGCATTACAAGCCTCTCGTTCCCAATTAATTGGAGGAATAGAAATGTTAAGGGAAATGGTAATAGATGTAATGAATATTGCCTATACAGATGATGTAAATAAAATGGTCAATATTTCTCATAGGGAAGATAATATAAACCTTATGCAAAAAGACTTAACTAAATATATAGTAGAATTGTCCAAAAGAAAGCTAACTGAAAGTCAATCTTTAGTGGTTCCAGCAATTATTACCAGTGTAAATAATATTGAAAGGTCTGGAGACAGGGTTATGGAAATTGCATCCCTATGTCAGAAAAAAATAGATGGACAGCTAACCTTTACTGAAGAAGCAATTAGTGAATTAAAGGAATTAGAAAAGACTTTAATAGAAATGTTAGATTATACAGTAATTTGTTTAAAAGAACCTAATCCCAAGGTTATAGAAAAAATGGTAGAATTAGAAAATGATTTAGATTATATGTCAGAAAAATTCCAAGAAAACCATATTAAAAGACTAAATGAAGGTACTTGTAATGTGGATTCTGGAGTATTATTTATAGATATAATAGGTCATTTAGAAAGAATTGGAGACCATGTTTACAAAATATCCATGATGACTAAGGATGAATTATTTGGAAAGAAAAGGGAAATATAAAGGAGATGTGAATTCACATCTCCTTAAATATATCTAATTTTAAAAGTGAAAAACTATTTAGATTAAAATTCCTTAGCTAAATAATATAATGTTTTAACAGGTACTCCTGTGGCACCCTTGGGTAAATAGCCTCTTTCTTTTCCTAAATAAGAAGTTCCAGCTATATCTAAATGTACCCATGGAGTATTGTCTACAAATTCTTCCAAAAATAGACCAGCTGTTATGGCACCTGCTCCTCTTCCGCCAGTATTAGATAAATCTGCAAATTTACCCTTTATAAGCTCCTTATATTCCTCATTATTTGGTAGCTCCCAAACTGGTTCTCCTGCTAATTTACTTGCTTCTTTTACATTAGACATTAATTCCTTATTATTAGTAATGGCACCAGTATTTACACTACCTAAAGCCACCACACAAGCCCCAGTTAAGGTGGCAATATCTACAATTTTATCTGCTTTAATTTCTTTTGTAGCATACCAAAGGGCATCAGCCAATGTTAGTCTACCTTCTGCATCCGTATTTAATACTTCAATACTTTTACCTGACATGGACACTACTATATCTCCTGGCTTATAAGCTCCCCCAGATATTAAGTTCTCACAGGCAGCTACAATTCCCACTACATTTTTCTTAATCTTATTTTTAGCCAAAGCTTTCATAGCACCTATAACTGAGGCAGAACCAGCCATATCGCTATGCATTGTAACCATACTATTAGCAGGTTTAAGGGAATATCCACCAGAGTCAAATAATAAACCTTTACCTACTAAGGCTAGTTTTTCTTCTGAATTTGGGTCTCCTTCATAATTCATAACAATTAATTTAGGCTCATTTACAGAACCTTCTGCAACAGCTAAAAAGGCATTCATGCCTAATTTTTCTATTTCCTTTTTATTATAAATATCCACCTTTACTCCTAATTCTTCTAATTGAGATTTAGCAGTATTAGCAAGAACCCCAGGTGTCATATACATGGCAGGTTCATTAACTAAATCTCGAGCAAAAAATATTCCATCTACTAAATTAATGGTTTCTTCTATAATTTCTTTAGCCATATTTTCATGTTCTTCTAATATATCTAAATACACATTTTCCACAGAGGGCTTAGTTTTCTTTTCACTTAAGTATTTTTCAAAACTGTATTCAGATTGTAATAGACCTTCAACTATAGCTTCTAAAGTTTTATCATAGT
>JAAZMA010000017.1 GCA_012799055.1 Tissierellia bacterium | reverse complement strand
ATTAGAAAATGAAGGATTAACTATTACCAAGTGGAAGTTAATTGAAAAATCAGGTGTGAATGTAAAATACATAGCTGATATAAGAGATAGGGTTAGTCATGTGTTAAAGGAAAAAGGATATGATGAAAATTTGCTTAGTTAATATAGAGGTAAAGGTTTAGAGGAAGGGATATAAGGAATGATATCTCTTCTTTTATTTTGTGAAAAAATTCAGATATGTGGTATTATAAAGCTAACGAGTTAAAGGATGATTGAATTAATATCATATTCTTTTATCTACATATGATAAGCTTAGGTTTCTAATCATTTATGGAGGGTGGGGTAAAAGTGAATATTTTAGACCAAGAAAAAAATATGCTTGTTGATATAGCTAAAAAAGTTGAAAAACTTCAAGCATATTTGGGAAATGAAAACCTTAATCAAGATAATAAAGACATAGGTTGTTGGTATTCATATATTACGCAAATAAAACGGATAATAGGTAATTTTGATCATGATATTAGCTTTATATCATGTCTTATGGCAAAAGAGTTTTTATGTAGAAGACATAGTTTTAACTCTATTGATGTATCTGTCAAGTCCCAATCAGCTCCTGGATTAGATATCGATGAAATGACATTAGATGGTCATAGGGTTATAGCTGAAATAAAGGCAACAATACCATATAAAGAAACAGACTTAGGTGCACAACAAAAGTCAATGTTTTTTAAGGATTTTGAAAAATTAAGAGATAACGAAGCACATTATAAATACTTTTTTGTTACTGAGATAAAAACATTTCAAATAGTTTTGAACCGATATTTAGATAAATTAGAGGGAGTTACTATTGTTCTTTTACCACAGGCATTGTTTGGGCAAGGTGAGGAATTTATTCACGATTCTCATAATAGAGAAATAGTATACGACAAAGAAATAATTGATTGTAATAGGGAAATGAAAAGAAAGCCAAACGATGATGAAAGTATTAAGTTAGCAGATGTTATTAGAAATAGCATTTATAATGACTTTCTTAAACCAGCAAAAGATTTAGGTAATAGAGAAATATTAGTTAAATCATCAGAAATACATTATTTGCTAAAGTTAAGTAACAGATATCCTGCAGTTTGTAGTGCGATGGAAGGAAAAAAGATAGAAGAAGAGTATGGTGTAAAAGTTTTAAAAACAGAAGGTAGATATGGTTTGAATTTCTCCGTTTTATATAAGATTTAATTTATTATTAATATTCGAAAACAGAAATGTAAAGACATGAATATAAATTTATATATATTATAATGATTAGCACCAAATATTAAAGAGGAAGCTGATATAGATGAGTAAGCTTTTACCAATAGCAGAGCTTATAAAGCAATTATTACAATTAGAATTTAAAGAAGAAGCTAAATATACTTTGGAATCTAAAAAAGGTTGGTTACTTAATATACCAGATAAAGACTTATATAAAGAATTCTGGGAAGAGATATCTGATGTATATGGTGGATTAGTTGATGATAAATGGACATTAGATGATAAGTTAGACTGCAAATCAAATCTTAT
>JAAZMA010000250.1 GCA_012799055.1 Tissierellia bacterium | reverse complement strand
TAATTCTATAGATAATATTAGCAAAAGGTGGAAAAATTATTCATGGAATTGAAATTAGATATGGGTAAATAAATATTGGCAAACAAAAAATATCGGAACCTGGCACTAACTAAATATCTGAACCTGGCACTAACTTACTAACTTATTGCAAATATGGGAACCTGCACCAACTTTTATTTTCATCCATTAGGACATATTTAGGAGTGCCCAGTAGGGCGAACTTACTAACTTATTGGGTAAATATCTATACAAATATCTATAAATATTCAGTAAATATCTAAATGTAAAGACTATTTTATGCAGAGATTTTAATAATAGTTTAACTAATACACTTAGAAAATTCCCTCCACTATATACTCCCCATAAACTGATTCCTCTGAATAATTCACCTTAGGTGTTTTCCCCTCTACATTATCCTTGACTATATTAGATTCTGCCCTATCTCCAAAACCATCTTCCTATATTTGTTTTAATCTTATTAAGGAGTTGTTTTTGGATTTTTTACAAATTAAAAAAGGCGACCAAGAGCCGCCCTACTTAGTTTTCGTAGCTATAACTAAAGGAATCTTCTTTTCTAATTCTTCTTTGCATTTGTGCAATTTCTCCTCTTGGTCAAATAGTCCAAATACAGTGGGACCACTGCCACTCATTAGACTACCAAGAGCCCCGTGTTTTAACATATCTTTTTTGATTTCATCTATTATGGGGTGTTTATTAATTACTGTTTTTTCCATGGTATTGGCCATGTTTTGTCCTAGTTTTAATAAATTCCCTTTCTCCATAAAACTAATTATTTCTTCTATATTAATATTTTCCCCACAATTTAAATCTAAATTATTATATACTTTTTCCGTAGATACAAATATTCCTGGATTGGCTAATAGTAGCATTTTCCCAGAAAATGGCTTAAGTTTAGTTAGTTTTTCACCAATCCCCCTTGCATGGGCTGTACCTCCCATTATACAAAAAGGCACATCTGCACCAATTTCTACACCTATATCCATTAGTTCTTCTTGGGAAAGTTTTAAATCCCACAATTCATTTAATCCCTTTAATACGGCAGCTGCATTGGAACTACCTCCTCCTAAGCCTGCAGCTATGGGGATTTGTTTGTCTAGGGTAATATGGATTCCTCGATTTTCTCCTACTTTGTCCACTATTTTCTCCCAAGCTTTGAAAACTAAATTAGTTTCATCTAAGGGAAGTTCTTTATTATTACATTGAATTTCTATCCCTTTATTTATTTCCCTAAGAATTATAGTATCTTTAAGTTCAATTTCTTGCATTATAGTGTTTAATTCATGATACCCGTCTTCTCTTTTGTATAATACATCTAATGATAAATTAATTTTTCCATGGGATTCTAATATTATTTTTTCCATTTGTATTCTCCTTTTGTTAACTTACGGGTATATTATATCACAAAATATTTTTTAAAAATCTATGTCTACCTTTTTTTCTATTATTATTTTTTCTCCTTGCATTAAAGTGGAAGGGGAGCTAATGTCATTGGTTAAAATAATTTCTTCCATTGTAGTATTGTATCTTTTAGCAATATCCCAAAGTTTATCCTCTTTTTGCACCATATATATAATTATACTAGGTCTATTTTTCTTATCTATTATTATATCTGTTTCTTCAATTTCAGTTAGTATATCTATTTTTGTCTCCTTATCAACAGAAATGTGATTTTTTACACTTCCATCTATTTTCAATGTATTATTTTTAAGATTATATTTTATTTCTTCAAGACTAATATCCACATTTACTATGGGACTATTGCTTAATTCTTCAATAGTTAAATAGGATTTAAAAGGTATTTCCTCTTTCATAGTGGCAATTTCTTCTGTTTCTTCTTTTAAATAGTATATATTTAAACTTATAAGGCCTTCTATAATTACTTTGTCTTCAACATATTGACTGTCTATTATATTGGCTTCCCCCTCTATTGCATATACTTCTTTAATATCCTTATTGTTTAATTCCTTAGATATACTTTCCCTATTTATTAAATCATCAATATTTTCTATAATTGTTATTTCTTCTTTTTCCAACTCTATTTTTTTACTAGTAGAATAGGCGTCCACAATTATTTCTTTTTCCTCTATATTATATACTTTCACTAAAATTTTTACTTTCATTTCTAAATCTACTATTTTAATATCCCCTTCTAAGTTTTCCCTTAATTCATATTGACCATCAACTACTTCCATATTTATTTGACATTTATAATCTTCATCTATATTATACATTTCTATAAAATGGGTAAAAGGAATTTCTTTAATAATAGAATTTATCTTGCCTCCTCCATAATATATAATGGATGTTTCAGCAATTCCAGATACTATAATTCTATCTTGAGATATATTTAATTCCTTTTCATGTGCCATTATTTGAATTTTAAGGATTTCCTCCATACTTGGTTCATCTTCTCCAATTTCAAAGGCTTCTTTTACAAATCCATAGGATTCTATTTTGTCTTTAATATTATTGTATTTAATTTTTTCCTTTAATACTTGAAGATTAGGCACTTCTTTTATATCTTTTATTACTTCTATTAAATTAATTTGTTCTACTATACCTTCTAGTTTTACCAAAGCTCTAAGGGATAGTTTTCTTTCATCTGTTATTTCTCCCTCTATATATTCTAATTTAGATATTAATTCTACTGACATATCCTCAGTAATGCCCTCAATTTCTATTTCTTCTCTAAAATCCCTATTAGTTTCTAAAAGGTGAATATTTAATTTTTCTTCATTGGATTTGTAGGCTACTTTAAATTTTATTAATCCATTGACTAATATTTTGTCCTTTATTATTTTAGTATTTAGTATTTCAATTTTTCCATCTGTCCAAAGTATTTTTTCCACATCTGGATTAGTTTGATTTAAATATAAATCTGTTTCTATTAAACTCTCTATTTCTTCATATCCTTTAAGCTCTTCCACTTTTAGGATATCCCTTATGATTTCCATTTATATACCTCCCCAATTTATCTATTTTATATATCCTATGAAGAAGTATATATATTAATGTCCAAAAAATAATAAGAATCAAAAAAACAGAACCTAAATTATGGTTCTGTTTTTTTATTTAAGATATTTTAATTAAGATATTTTAATTTTTCTCTCTGTGTCATCGCAAATGGTCACTTCTACTGTCTCTGTTAGTATATCTGAGTAAGTATAGGAAACTCTCCTTACAGCATCGTATTGATTGCTAATTCTTACTACAAATAAACTTGGATAAGCATCCTCTAATATACCTTCTCGTACAATAATTTTTTTCCTACCTTTGTTTGCCTTTAAAATTACTTTTTTGCCAACGCAATCTTCTACGTCTTTGCGAATCTTATCTAGGCTATTTTTTTCCAACAAAGAAACCACCTTCCATGAATTTCTCCCCTTGACTTAGGGGGCAGAAGGAGTGTAAAGGGACACTCATGGCTTTATTTTATCATAATTTGTCCACTCTGTCAAATAAATTAATATTATACTATGAAAATATTATTTTGTCAAATGAAACTAGAATTTTTTCAATTTACAAAGTATTCTAAAAACCCTTTTTCTATACTATTAGCTATCTTTATTAGATATTTTTCTTGACTAAGTTTAATTTCTTCTTCAATATTTGACAAATATCCAATTTCCATTAAAAGGGAGCTTGCTTTGACTCCCCTAAAAACATAAAAATTTCCTTCCTTAATCCCCCTTGTTGGAATTAAATTTTCTTTTAAATTTTTTAAAATCAAATTACCTAATGCTTTAGCCTCTCTATCTTCTTTAAAATAAAATATTTCTAAACCTTTCTTAGTAGAATTAGGATAATAGTCTAAATGAATAGATAGGAAAAAATTTGGTTGAATTTCGTTGGCTTTTTCAATTCTATTGGCAATTAGGATATTTTCGTCTTTTTCCCGAGTTAAATAGACTATGGCTCCTTTATCTTTTAGTTTAGATTTTAATATTTGGGCTAGTTTCATAGTTAAGTTTTTTTCTTCTAAACCTAAACTTACTCCCTTATGCCCTTTGTCTTCTCCTCCATGGCCTGGATCTATTACTATAACCTTCCCATAAATAGGCTTTTTTATGCAAGGCAAGGGGAACTCTTTTACTTCAACTCCTGTATAATAGTATTTTAATATTTCTTCATAATTTTTCCCCAACTGTGCCATGTTTTCTCCACCATATTGACAAAATCCTAGTCCATGACCATATCCTTTGGAGATAAATTTAATATTTTCTGGATAAATTTTAAATCTAGTGGAATTAAGGTCTAGACTTTCCATTAGTTCATATCCCTTAAAATTTCTATTTCCGATTTTTATAGATATTACTCTACCTTGTTTGTCTCTTTTTATATTGTCAATAATATCTAAAACTTCTGTGCCAATATCCTCCTCTATTTTATGAAATTTTGTTTTTAATTTTTCTTCTAATTCTTTTATGGTGAAGATTTTTTCCCCATTTAAATAGGGAGAATCTTCACAGTGATTACATAGTACTCGCCGAAGATAGCTAATGGGATTACCTAATACATTTTCTGCATTTTCTGTACTACCTCCACAACAAATATGGTATTTTGCATCTATTGGCTTTCCTTCAAATAAAATTACAATGCCCTTAGTTTCCTCACAAGCCTTGTGGATTTTATTTTCATTTTTACAAAATTCTAATGAATTTATATTTAAATTAATAATTTCCTTTCCACCTAGAAATTTTGGCATTCTCAATAAATTAGTCCTAATAATTATTGCTTGGGCTTTTAAGGTTTCTATATGAAAACTATTATCTATTTCCAAAGCTAATAATAATTTTACCATTTTTTCTAGGGGCATTTCCATTTCTCTCTTTTTTATATTATCAAAATATTTTATGTTCACAATATTACCCCCTACAATAGCTATTAATACATATTATGAAAATGTGATTTTAAAGTGATAAATGTGGTATAATTAAGGTAGGGAAAGGGAGGTATAAAAATGAAAGGGACAAATGTATCTGCTTGGATACGGACTAGTAAGTCTTTGTATGGAGAAGACTTAGTAAATGAGGCCTTGGAACATTATGGAATTAGGCCAGATAAAATATTTACTCCAACTGAAGATATAGAAGATAGTATTGCTTTGGGATTTGTAGATTATATGGCAAATAAATTAGGTAAAGACTCTGCTGAAGTTTGGATGGAAATTGGGATTGATAATGTAAAAACCTTTTCTAAGGATTATCCTGCTTTTTTTAGGTATAAGAATTTATATTCTTTTTTAAAGGCCTTATATGATATTCATATTGTGGTTACTAAAAGAATTCCTGGGGCAAAACCCCCAATTGTAAATATTGAAGCAATTGATAATAATAAGGCTATAATGACTTATTCTTCTCCTAGGGAGATGTTTGCATATTTTCATGGAATGTTAAAAGGTGCTGCAATATATTATGATGAAGAAATAAAAGTGGAAACTTTAGAAACTAAGGAAAACTTTACAAAGGTATCTATTATTTTTCAAGAAGAAATATATAGGGAAAAAAGTTATGGGTTAAATAAATTTTTCTCCTTTGGTTTTATTAAAAAATTAGAGACGAAAATTGCATTGGCTTCTCTATTATTTGGTGGTATTCCTATAATAATATTGTCTAGATTTATAGATGAAAAAATTATGATGCCTATAGCCTTATTGATTTCTTTCTTAATACCTTTTTTAGTGGGGAAAGGCCTAGTTAAACCAATGGAAGCTATAATAAAATCCATAGAGGAAATAAAAGCCAAGGATTTATCTTTTGAAAGAAGTATTTCTACTAATGATTTATTTGAAGATATAAATAATAGTATTAACGAAATTAAAGCTATTATAAAGACAGATTTTGTTGGGTATAAGGGAACTACTGATGAATTAAATGTATTTGCAGATAGATTTAATGATATATCTAGTAATAT
>JAAZMA010000094.1 GCA_012799055.1 Tissierellia bacterium | reverse complement strand
TACCAATATGCATCTTCCCCACCTCCAATTAGATATCCTTGAAAAATATCTATAACTATAATAAATATTATCATATCTATTATATAATAACTAATAGTTTTAGATTATTGGAATGTTGTTTGTGATAGGAAGAATAAAACCCCCTCCTAAATTCTCTATATATTAAATAGAGAATTTGGAGAAGATTTTTCTAAATTTTATTTGGATTATATCATTTTTAATTGAGTATTAGTTAATATTTTTATTTCTTCTCCATTTTCTATATCTAAAAAATTATAATTTGCATCTTCTAGTTTCTTTTTAGTTGCTTCTATTGCTATATCTGAGTTATCAATGCCTATAAATCTTCTGCCTAGTTCACTTGCAGCTTTTAATGTGGTTCCACTACCTGAAAAACAATCTAGAACAATAGAGTCCTTATTAGAAGACTGCCTTATAATAAATTTTAATAAATCTTCATCTTTTTCCGTTGGATAAACAGGATAAGTAGGATCCTTATACTCCCATATATCTTGTACCATTTTCCCTTTATGTTCATCAGCAAAGTTTTTAATCCGTGGATTTCCTGTTTTAGACCACTCTATTAAACCCTTTTCATCTAATTCTGTAAGTTTATCTGGGGAATATCTCCAGTGTCTACCTTTAGGAGGATACATTCCTTTCCATAACCCTCCTGTTTCCCCATCCTTTGTCTCTCCAGGAGCATGTACTGGAACAGTTGTATACCGTCTACCATCTTTATCTATCTTATTAAAACGTTCAACTATTTCTTCATTTGTTAAGGGAATGGTAATATTGTTAAAAATATTTTTATTACTATTTTTAGCATAAAATAGAATCATATCTTTTTGATTTCCATAGGCCTTTCTTCCAAAATTTTTCGGATTTGATTTTATTCTTGAAATATCGTTTTTAAAATTTTCAATTCCAAAAATTTCATCCATGATGATTTTTATATAATGGCCAATTTTATAATCAATGTGTAGATAAATAGAGCCTTCTTCTGACAAAAGTTCTCTTAATAGAAATAATCTCTCTCTTATAAATTCAAAGTATTCTTCCTGAGTTAAATTATCTGAATAAGCTACCTCTCCGTCCTCTTCACTACTTATAGTATTGTTTCTATTTAATGAGGATTTAAAAATTCTATTTGTATTGTAGGGTGGATCTATATAAATTAAGTCAATTTTATTTTTGTAAATTCCCATCATTGATGACAATACTTTAAAATTATCACCTTTTATTAGATATGATTCATTAATATTAAATTTTCTTTTTTTTATTTTATTGCTTATTTTAAATATTTCTTGCTCTCCCTTTTTACCATCATAATTAAATAACAATGCCAATCCCCTTTCCTATTTTATTATAAAGAGTATAAAAATTCTCTTAATAAGAGGGCTGATAAAATATTATCTTCTGCATATTTTGTTGTAATTTCTCTATACATTTTGCAATCATTTTTTAAATATAATACTCCATCTAATATAGCTATTGGTATTACTTCTTTATCTGTTAGAAACTTAGATGTCATAGTATTAATTGCATCGTTGAATTGCGAATTTTGATGTCCACCATAATCAGTTAAAAATTTAGCCTCTCCAATTACATATTTTCCATTAAATTTGGCTATAAAATCTAGTCCTTTATCACGTTGATATCCTAAATACTTTCTAGCAAAATCCTTCATATTTTTATCACTAGTATTTAATACTATATTATCATTTGAATTTAATATTTCCTCATGAGAAGTAGTAATTTTACAACCTAAAGCCCTTCCATCTATCCAACTTTTAAAAAGTGGCCCAATTTGTCTATTGGTTTCCTTTGGCTGGGTTATTTCATATAATATATCATCTAATCCCATTTCATACAAGATTTCTACTAATCTATTTACTGTACTGGGATTCCTATGGATTGCACTATTATCTTTTCTTAAAAAAGCTACATAGGAATCTTTTATTGGGAATAACTCTTGCTAATGATATGCTTTTTTTCAGGACTTTAAATAAAAACCCTCCTAAATTCTCTTTATATATTAATAGAGAATTTAGAAGGTTTTTTTAATAAACATACCCCATCATCATTAAACAAAATTTATTTTAATATAGGCTACAATATGAAATTCCCCACCTATATTTTCCTATGAATAGCTCTGTCTCCACCTATTAATTTAGGTCTAGTTCGTACCATACTTAAATGTGCTTCACCTATTTCTTTAATATCACTTCTTACTACTACACCTACACCTTTTAAATGCATGCCAATAAATACATCACCTATATCAATACCTGCTTGTACACCAACTTTCTCTACTACAACAGGATTATCAAAAGATTCCATGGCTGCAGTGGCAAATCCGCCACCAGCAGTTATTACAGGTATTACATTTACTGTTTCCAAATTGTGCTTTGTAGCGTATTCCTTTTCTACAACTAAAGCTCTGTTAATATGCTCACAGCCCTGAACTACAAGGTATATCCCTTTTTCCTTTGTAATTGGCAATACTACGTCTAATATGGCCTTTGCTACTTCAAGATTAGTAGATGAACCTATTCTCTTGCCAATAATCTCACTTGTACTTCCACCTAATACTACAGCTTCACCTGGCTTTAATTTAGCTGATTCCAATAATTCTAAAAACACCTTCTCAACATCCTTTTTTATTTGTTCCAAGTCTATATACTTTTTATCCATAAAACTACTCCTTTCAACATATCCTGATGAAAATAAACATTTATCCCAACTAAATTTACTATAGTATATCTACAATTATAACATATTAGAACAAAATATATTACCCTTTAAAAAGGCTTAGTTATTATAGAAATCAGCAATATTTTAATCCCTACTATATGTATCTTTTCTTCTGATGTAGCCTATAGAGAATGTCATAATCAATTAGAAATATTGATATATCATCTCTTTAAATAATATTTTAATATTTTTCACAGAATTCAACAAATAAAACTGATTATATTAATTGCTTAAATCCTTTTATTGAATGTTCTTTCTCCCATCTTAAATTTTTTTGCGTTTCCAGTGCCTAATAGGGATTTTTGGAGAAATGTGGTAATAGGTAATTGAAATTGTAATACAAAGAGAGGAGGTTTTTCTCCCTAGGCTTGCTACCAAATATCTAATAAATCAAACAAGCAATACTCATTTTTTCCTGAATGTAATTCCTTATATCTTTTAATACTATTAATCAATATATCTATATCATTAAAATAACTAGAAACAAATTTTTTATTTTTTACTTCCCTCATTTTTAATTCTTTTTTACAATAAGTACTTGCGCCAATATCCCCTTTTCTATTAGTAAACTTTTCATAATGTCCTTCATTTATTATTATCAATATTTCAATTTCTGGCCTGGTTAAAATATCAAAAATCCGTATTTTCTCTTCCTGTATCCTTTCATCATAAACCTTTCCCAGATTAAATTTTTCTCTTTTTGAATCTAATATTCTTAATATGTTTATATGTCTTTTACCATAATCCATTTCCAGGTTCTCTCTAGCAAATTTTCTACCTTGCCTAGTCCTACTATATGTTCTTATTAGCTTGTCCTCTTTATAAATATCCCCATTTTTAAATATTAAGTTATTACTTTCCAATAATTTTTTCATAATTACTTCCTCAGCAGATCCTTCTG
>JAAZMA010000125.1 GCA_012799055.1 Tissierellia bacterium | reverse complement strand
AATAATCTTTTTTTAATTTACAATTTAAAATTTGTAACCCACAATTGGTTTTGCAAATTAAGATTCCCACTAAATACAATAACAATCCTAAATAGCCTATTAACTAATACCTAATTATTCTAGGTAAAATCTGTATGCTTTCTCTCTTTATAAATTTTCCAAATCCAGGTCTTACTTTAATTCCTGTAATTTTTCTAATATGTTCATCTATTAATTCTGGATATTCTTTTCTATAGCTCTTTTCATATTCAGCACTATAAAGATTTGGGAATTCTTCAAATATTTCTGGATATCTTTCCTCTACACCTTCAGGATATTTGTGAACTATATTTTGTAATTCTTCATCTGTTAGATCTTTTAATGTACTAGAATCCACATCTTCAAATACTAAATGACCACGAACTACAGTTTTAACTACTTTACCCTTTAATTCCATTCCTTCTAGGGGAGTGTATCCACACATACTTGCTTGGGTTTTTGGATCTATGGTCCATCTTTTATCTAAATCTATAATAGTAAAATCAGCGTCTGAACCTATATGCATAGCTCCTTTTCTAGGATATATTCCATAATGCTTAGCTGCATTGGTGGATAATATTTCTACCATTTTAGATAGGGATATTCGTCCCTTATTATAGCCTTCACTTACTATAATAGGTACCATAGTTTCCACTCCAGGGATTCCTGGGAAAGAAGTCCAAATGTTCATACCTTTTTTATGTTTTTCTGATTCTATTTCATAAGGCGCATGGTCAGTAGCTATAAAATCTATACTACCATTATTAATACCTTCCCAATGCTCTTCATTGTCCTTTTTAGTTCTAAGTGGTGGGGCAATTTTAGCAAGGGGTCCGTATTTAGTCATAGCTTCTTGATAATTGAGAGTTAAATAATGTGGACAGGATTCTGAAGTTACATTTAAGCCTCTTTTCTTTGCTTCCCCTACTAATTTAGCACCTATGCCAGTGCTCATATGAACTATATGAAGTCTAGCACCAGTATCTTCGGCAAAACTAATGCCTAATTCTATGGCAACTTTTTCTGCTAATTCCATTCTAGCTTCTGCCCAAGCTGGGCCATCCATTCGCCCTTCTCTTTGGAATTTCTTTACGAAATAATCACACATGGCAAAGTTTTCAGCATGGATTCCTATGGGAAGTCCTGTTTTGGCAACTGCTACAAAAGCTTCATACATTTCTGGATCTGTAACTCTTGGAAAAGTTGGAACTGATGGAGTCATATAAGCTTTAAATGCCACTACTCCATAATCTGCTTGTTCTTGTACATTGTGGAGCCAGCCTTCTCTTACATCTTCACCTGTAACTCCACCCCACATGGCATAATCTACTAAACCCTGTGGCTCTACTAATTCTAGTTTTAATTTTAATTGCTCTACAGAACGAGCTGATGGAACTGAACAACAAGGCATATCTATTATTGTGGTTACTCCACCTCTAGCTGCTGCTGCAGTACCAGTTAAGAAATTTTCCCTATGGGGAAATCCTTGGTACATAAAATGAGTATGGGAATCTATACAGCCAGGCAATGTTAAATGGCCACCTGCATCTATTATTTCTTTAGTATTCACACCATTAACATTGTCTAAAAAACCTGCAATTTTTTCATCTTTTACTAGAATATTGGTGATAATTGTATTATCTCCCTGAGGTATTCTAGCATTTTTGATGATTACATCATACATAATAAAGCCCCCTTT
>JAAZMA010000059.1 GCA_012799055.1 Tissierellia bacterium | reverse complement strand
TGATATTTTATTGAGGAATGTATATTATCTGATTGGGATATATTAAATGAGGATTTTTTAATTTATTAAACTCAGCTAATTCTTTCCAAGTTTTATTGAACTTTTCTGCTATTTTCCACAATACATCCCCTGGTTTTACTATATATTGTTTTAGCTGTGGTTTAGGTGTTGGTTGAGGCACTGGTTGTGGTGTTGGCTGTGGTTGAGGCACTGGTTGAGGTGCTGGTTTTTCAACAATATCGTATTCCTTTAAGATTTCCTCAGGGATTAATCCTTCATCTATTAATTCATAAACATTCACTGCCTTTGCATTATAACTTCTTCCATCTTCAGAGGAAGGAATAATTATATTTCCCTTATTGATTTCTTCTACCACATAATCTCTTAATGGATGATCAAAATCTGCTCCGATTATTTCCCAATTATTATCAAATTCAGGTGAAATTTCTCCCCTTTCCCTTATATAATCAGCTATATACGATCTTAAGGATTTGGGATCAGATTCAAAATATGGTTCCCCACTAATAATTCCCATATTCTTCAGTCCACCATATCTATAATTATTAATTGCCAATTTAAAAGTATCAGTGTCTTTAACAGGTTCACCATTAAATTTTAGATCTACAATTCTTTCACCTTCAGGTTTAGACACATCTACCTTGTATTCTACCCCTTGGAACATATCATAATTGTATCCTCTAATATTTGGATTAAAACTAATATTTACATCTCCAGGTTTAAAGGTATTATAATATTTAGCTGACCATTCCATATAATCTTTTAATTCTTTTCCACTTACTTCTATACCTACTAATGTATTAGGATATTTATAAATATCAAATATGCTTGCATAAGTAATATCCCCTGCCCTAAGATTGGATTTTGATTGGAATAAGGCTGCTGCAGCTATATCAGCACCTGTGGCTTCTAATTGTACATTATTGATTAAATCTATCACTGCAGTATCTCTAAGCTGTGCTTCTGGTATACCATTAATTTCAGACTCTGGTACAAAATCTTCCGTTGCAATCCCTATAACTTCAACTAAAAACTCTAAAGTTTTTTCATGATATTCCTTTGCATATTCTTTTAATTCTTCACTTGCCTCGTATTCCTTAACATCTATAATTTCTACAGTATTATCAATTACTTTCCATTCATTATTTTCATTTTTTAATTTTAAATCAAATCTTACTACTTGCCTACCAGCATCTCTCGCTCCACCAACTACAGTTTCTCCGTGTTTTTCACTTACTGTAGCATGGCTGTGGCCTACTAATAATGCTAGAATTTCTGGGAATTTTTCAATAATGGCTTCTGCTCCATCATCCCCATATTCATTTTCAAAGCCTGCATGAGCTGTAGCAATAATAATATCAGTTTGTCCTTTCAATTCATCCATATGTTTTTCAGCAGATTTAACCATATTGTCAAATTCTAATTCTGTTACTTTTGGTCCATCCCATCTTGGAATATTTGGATTTGTAAAACCTAATATCCCCACTTTTACTCCTGCAACTTCTACCACTGTATAAGGCTCTACTAAATATGAACCATCCTCTTTATAATTGGCATTAGCTGCAAGTATAGGAAATTCAGCTTCCTCTTCAATTTTTTTAATTAAATCTAAACCAAAATTAAATTCATGATTACCTAATGTCATAGCATCGTATTTCATAAAATTCATCACATCAATTACTGGGTGAGCCAAGTCCATTCTAGTATTATACAAATCATCAGAAAGAATAGTCCCTTGTATAGTGTCCCCATTGTCTATAAGTATAGTATTGGGATTTTCTTTCCTAATCTTCTCTACTACAGAATAAACCTTTGCCATCCCCAAATCATCTACTTCTTGTCCGTCTTCATAAGACCAGTTGTAAATGTTTGCATGTAAATCAGTAGTACCTAAAATAGTAATATGAACCTCTTCAGTCTCCGCAAAAGACATAGCTGGAAAAACTGTACCTAAAATCATCAATAAGACTAAGACCAAACTGAAGATTCGTCTATTTTTAGTAAACATAGAATACCCCCTTAAAATTGTATTTTTAGCATTTATACCCAATTCAAGATATAAATAACAAAATATCCCACAAGTGTTTTTTACCTGCGGGATGTTTTTAGCATCCCTAACTTAAGTCATCCCTTCATTACAGAAAAATTAAGGTTAGTGCCAAACTTCCATATTTATGTGGAATGTTTTCCCAATAAGTTAGTAAGTTCGCCCTAACGGGCACTCCTATCAAAAACCTATACTAAGGTTGGCCCTAGGGGCACTCCCATCAAAAACCTATACTAAGGTTGGTGCTAGGCCCGATATTTACTTACTAGGATCAATATTATTAGGCCTTATGGATTTTCGCCATTTACACAATAAGTTAGTAAGTTAGTGCCAGGCTTGATATTTACTGGGCTTGATATTTACCAGGCTTGATATTTAAAAAATAAAGTTGGTGCCAGGTTCAGATATTTAAGGTATTTAGCTGGAGGTGTAAAATGTCAAGAATAAGGAGAATTGAATATAAAGGTGCCATATATCA
>JAAZMA010000246.1 GCA_012799055.1 Tissierellia bacterium | reverse complement strand
TATTGTGTTGTATTCTTTTGATTCAATTAGAGTCATTTCCTTATTAATTTCAGTTTTATTCTTCTTTGAATTTTGTTGTAAATAAATAGGTAAATCTTTTACTTGAATCATTTGGTTTTGGGCAATTTGTACTGCCCTTTCCACGATGTTTTCCAGTTCTCTAATATTTCCAGGCCAATTATAATGTTTTATAATTTCCAAAGCTTCTTTTGTAATGCCCTTCACATTGGAGAAAAATAAATTATTATATTTTTTTATAAAATGGCGAATTAAAGGTTCTATATCTTCTTTTCGTTCTCTTAATGGGGGAATGGTAATGGTAAATACATTAATTCTATAAAATAAATCAGCCCTAAAGCTATTGTTTTTTACAGCTTCATATAAATTTTTATTTGTGGCAGTGATTATCATCACATCTACATTTGTTTCTTTAGTTCCCCCTACTCTGACTACTTTTCTATCTTCAATTACTCTTAATAGAGATGCCTGAATGGATAGAGGCATATCTCCTATTTCATCTAAAAATAGGGTACCACCGTTGGCTAGTTCAAATTTCCCTGGTTGACCACCTTTTTTAGCTCCAGTAAAGGCACCTTCTTCGTAGCCAAAAAGCTCACTTTCTACTAGGTTTACTGGCAATGCCCCACAGTTTATGGCTACAAAGGGCTTGTTTTTTCTAGGGCTATTACTGTGTATAGATTGGGCGAAGAGCTCTTTACCTGTACCACTTTCTCCCATAATTAATATATTGGAATTTCCATTAGACGCAATATGGGCTAATTTTATAGTTTCTTTTATGGCAGAGGATTCACCTACAATATCTTCAAAGGAAAATAATTGATTGTTTTTTATATCTTTATATTTGTTGAAACTTTTATCCTGAACTTTTTTAATTACAATAACTAAACCTTTAGATTCTAAATTATTTTTTAAATTGGTCACTGATAATTCACAAATAGTGGAGTTTTTATTTGTATCTATGGTAAATCTTTTGTTGTAAAAGTTTAGATTTTCTTCCATTATATAATTAAAATCTAGGGGAACTTTTAATATATCTTTAATATTTTTTCCTATTTGCTTACTAGCTTTTAGCTCTAAAATATTTAAAGCAGTTTTATTAATAGAGGTAATATCTCCTTGACTATTAATTACTATAATGCCATCAGCGATAGATTGATTAATAATATTGGAATAGGATAAATTAATCTGATTTTCAATTGCATGGGCTATAGCGGTAGCCATACCTAGAGTATGGGAGGATAGTATATTGGCAAAGCCAGTTATTCCAATGCACCCAATAAGTTCTCCATTATAATCGTGGATGGGAGCGGCAGAAGTGGTATAACTGTGAAAGGCAGTGTAGCAATGTTCCTCTGCCCAAGTTTGAACAGGTTTTTCTAAATAAAGGCATGTGCCCATGGCATTTGTTCCAACTCTTTTTTCACTTAAATTTATGGTATTTATATTAGTATTGTCTAGAATATTTGGAGCTATTATAGTTTCTAAAATATAGCCTTTTTTATCTGTTAAGGTAATCATAAAATCTGATTTTTTTATAATATTGTATAAGTCCACCATATAGGGCTTGGCTATATCAATTAAATTAGAGTGTTTGTGAATGGATTTTTGTTGTTCTAATTCATCTGTATCTAGAATAATTTCATTAAATAAATCTACTCCGTAGTTTTTACTTCTAATCCAAGATTCTTTTATTAGATCATCTACACCATAAATTTCTTCTTTTCCTAATATAAAAAAGTCATGCCATGCCCTAGAGACAATCTCTTTTTTTCTTGACAATTCCATAGAAAACACCTCTTAAAATATGAATAAATTCACATATATTATATCATAAATTCACTTAAGACTGTCTTAAATAAATAGTAGAAAATCCATAGGAAACAGATATAATATTAATGAAGGTA
>JAAZMA010000084.1 GCA_012799055.1 Tissierellia bacterium | reverse complement strand
CTAGTTAGATTTACAAATTAGCCAATAACTTAAGAACTAAAGTTTTGAAAATAAAACCTTAATATTTATATTAATTTATAATATTTTGAAATTTTATTTCAATTGAATTATGACATAGACGGAGTTATATTTTAACAAATATTCGAAATTATTTTTCGAAATCTTTGGCTGGTATTGCAATATTATTTCATCTTTCTTTAATATTTTAGATTAGAATTGTAGTTTAGAAATAAAAATACTAGAAAATCCTTAAGGATTTTCTAGTATTTTCTATCAAAAAGTAATTCTACTTAATACTACTAATTTCTCCATTATTACATCCCTATTGGCTCCTGTTGCTAAGGGAATAATATATAAATTTATATATTATCTAATAATAGCTCTAAATACTTATAGCTGATAAAAATGGCATTAATATTCCCATTATTCCACCTAATAATGCCCCAAGCCAAGTTATGGCTTTTAATTCTTTGCTGGCTATTTCCAGTATAATTTCTTCTGCAAAGGCTACATCAAAGGCATTTATTTCATCTTCTATTATTTTAGATACATTAAATAGTTCTACAATATCTGGTAATTTGTTTTTTGTAAACCACTCAAAAGTAGATTTTGAAAAATCAGCTATTTTATTAATAGTATCTTCTCCCATATTGCCTAATATATTGGATATAGGTGTATTTACAAATTTGTCTAGATTTTCATTTATAATAATATGGATATTTTTATTTAATTTTTCCATAGATATTTCTTTTTCTAGAATTTTATCTATGGAAGTATTTAATATAAAGGTAATATCCTGGCTAATTCTTGGATTGTAAAGATAATTTTCTATAAGATTATAAATCTTGTCTACAATGACCTCCACAGGCACAAATCTAGTTATTATTTTACTTATATTTTTAGAAACAATTTCTTCAATCATGTCTTTTATTTTGTTTTCAATACTAGTTGTTTTAAAGTTATTTCTAATTTCAATTACAATATCTTCATTATGATTATTAATATAAGCTTTTAATTTTAATATCATACTTTCTGGAATTATTTCTTCAATAGACTTTTGTTTATATTCTGGTATTTCCATTTTTGAATTAATATAATTTACTATATTATTTTCAATTAGTATTTGATATTTTTTAAATTCTTCCTTAGAAAGACCTGTTAATTCCCTTATACTTTTCTCATTTCCCTTTAATCTCTCTATATTCCCCTTAACCCATTCTTGGAGTTTTTCATTATTATCATTATTAGATATGGAATCTATAATTATTTCAGGTGATAAAAGATATTCTCCTACTGTATTCCCTACACTTCTAGCTATTCTATCCATTTCCTTGGGAATAAGTCCTGGAGTAAAAGGTATTCTAATTCCAAAAATTCTTTTTTCATAATGAGGTCTAAATAACATTTTAATAGCAAACCAATTGGTAATATATCCAATAATTGCACCTACAAATATTGGTATAATATATTTCATTTGTGTCCCCTTCCTAAAATAAAGTAAACATAATTTTATTACATAATAGATAGAATAATACATCCTAAAACTTTAGTCAATGGAAAAATAAAAATAAGATAATAGAAGATTAGTAGCTAAATCTTCTATTATCTTATTTTAGTAAAATACAGTTGACCTTATAAACAATAATATCCAATTAAATAAATCATAGCCACATATACTTTAAGAATTTTATTTTAATTCCTTCTTTATAGTAATATTTTTGTAAGCCAAGGTACTATTAATACAGTTATAAGCCCAGCTATTCCTATGGATAGAGAACTCATTGCCCCTTCTATTTCACCTAATTCCATAGCTCTTGCTGTACCTACAGCATGGGAAGCTGTTCCCATACCTAAGCCTATGGCAGTTTCATCTTCTATTTTAAATATTTTACATATAGTAGGTCCTATAATATTTCCAGATATCCCTGCAATTACTGTAGCTGCCATAGTCAAAGCTGGTATTCCACCTATTTCTTTAGATATTTCCATTGAAATTGCTGTAGTTGTGGATTTTGGTATTAAAGATAGTATTATTACTTCATCTAATTTAAACAGTTTCCCTAAATAGATTACACTAATAATTGCCATTACTGAACCTAATAAAATCCCTAATATTATTGGCAGGGCATTTTGTTTTAATTTTTCTATTTGCTTATATAGGGGCACTGCTAAAACCACTGTAGCAGGTCCTAAGAAAAAGGATATTATACTTCCACCTTTATTATAAATTTCGTAATCTATATTAAAAGAAATTAAAAAAACTATTATTAAAACAATTGCTATAATTAAGGGATTAAATAGGGATGATTTAGTCTTTTTATTAATAAAAAGACCTATTTCAAAAGCTATAATAGATAGAAATACTCCAAAAAATGGTGTGTCCAAATAATCCATTTACTTTCCCCCTTCTTTCACTTTCAATAATCTTTGAGATATAATTCCAGTGGTGACAATAACTAAAATTGTAGATATTAAGGCTACAAGTAAAAAAGATAGCCAGCTGTCCTTAATAAGATTTAATTGAGTCATTATACTAACCCCTGCTGGTATGAAAAAGAAAGTTAAATGTTTGAGTAAAAAATTACTTACATCCTCTATCATTTCTAATTTTACAACTCCAGTAAGTAGAAGTACAAGTAGTATAAACATTCCTAATACAGCACTTGGTATAGGTAGACCTATTACCCTTTGTATTACATGGGATAATAATAAAATTCCAAGAATAATTCCTAATTGTCTTAATACTTTCATGTTTTCACTCCAATCAAAATATTTTACTTTTATAATTATTAATATAGGGTAATAGAAAATAGTTTCCATTACCCTGTTTTTTGCCCCTTCTCCACCCTCGCTCAAATTATAAATTAGTACATGGTAGTTACAATTACAATCTATTTGTACTGGTGTTACATTTATGGGCATAATTTGTTATATGTGGAGTCGAACCACTAGCCTTGCCCCAAAGCCGCCATCTATATAACTTGACCTGTTATATTAGGTTTGTACTCACCTTTATAATTAAAGCTACCAACTTTTTAGATTAAATCTATAGTCCAGTTTAATCCTTGAATTTTTGTATCTAATTCTCTATATGCTTTTGATAATTTATCTATTTCTTTTTGTAATTTTCTTACATTTACTGTACTAATATATTTAATTTCAGTTCTTGAATATCTATCTTGTTTAATACTTGCTTCCTCAGCTACATGAGATAAAACTAATCTCTTTTCCCATAATCCGTCTCTTTCAGTCAATGCATCTGCTAATGTCCATTTTTCATTAAACATAGTTTCATTATTTGTCTTATTTATTCTTTTTATAATATCTGTTAATTCCAATTGGCAATCTTCAAATTCCTTTAAAAGAGTTTCTGGATCTTCACTTGGACTGTCTCCTTCTTGAACCATTACATTATTTCTCAGTCTATGTTTTAGTTGCTCTATTCTCTTTTGTAAATCTGCCCTTAGTATTAATGCCTCTGCTAGTTTCATAAAATCTGCCTCCTACACATATTTATATATTAGTAATTATACCACTCCTTCATCAATATTCCTACACCTTTTCCTAATTCAATATCCACTCCCATTTTATACAATGTCCTCTCTATGGCAGCTATGGTAGATACCATATCGTGGATATCAATATTTCCCATATGACCTAGTCTAAACATCTTCCCTTGATAGTCCCCTAAGCCACCGGCAACTACTACCCCTTCTTCAGCTAGTGTTTTTCTAAATTCTAAATCATCTATTCCATCCATATATAATACATTTGAAAGGGTTACAGCTCTATGGTCTTTTTCTGCAAGTAGTTTAAATCCTAAACCTTCCAAGGCAGATTGCATAGCCCTGCCATTTTTTATATGTCTTTTATATCTATTTTCTATACCTTCTTCTTTTATAATATTAACTGACTCTTTTAAAGCCCATATCATATTAACTGGAGGAGTGGCGAAATATTTGGAAGTATCCTTCATTATAGGAAGCCATTTTTCAAAATCTATATAGTAGTCTGAAATTACTCCTAGGGACTTTCTTCTTTCCAAGGCTTTCTCACTAGCCCAAAGTATGGCTAAACCTGGTGCTACTCCAAAGGCTTTTTGGGAACCAGTTATTAGTAAGTCAATTCCCATATTATCAATATATTCAGGCTCACCTGCTGTGGCACATACACCATCTACAATATATAATGTATCTTGGAAGTTTTTCAGTACTTCTCCTATTTCTTTAACTGGTGCTACAACTCCTGTAGATGTATCCACATGGGTTACAGTTATAGCTTGGTAATTTTTTTCTTTTAGTTTTTTCTCTATTTCTTCTACAGGGACAATTTTTCCCCACTTACTTTCTAAAACATCAATATTTAAGCCACGTCTTTCACATATTTCTATAAACCTATTGCCAAAGAAACCATGGGATACTATTAACACATTATCCCCACTTTTCAAACTATTGGCTATGGCCATTTCCATGGACAGAGTTCCAGTACCTGCAATTACAAATACTTCACCCTTGGTGTCCCAAAGGGTTTTCAAATCTTCCAATAATTCTTTGTAATCCTTCACAAAATCTGGATCACCAAAAGCAACTGTTTCCCTTCCCATTTGATCCTGAATACTTCGTACTACAGGAGTAGGCCCAGGGATCATAACAAGTTTTTTAGTCTTCATATTTTTTCCCCCTTGTTT
>JAAZMA010000145.1 GCA_012799055.1 Tissierellia bacterium | reverse complement strand
TCTTAGGGAAAATAGATAGTTTCAATATGTTGTAATTGTGCTAGACACGGTGAGAGTATTGAAGAAATCTTTATAGTACCTAAGAACCCCATAGGCTTTAGATGTGGGAGTTTCGGCTATGAGGAATTGAAACGATTTTTTAATAATGGGAAACAAGCATACTAGGCATGGGAGTTTCGGATTCTACTGTAGTTCTATTAAAGGTATATTTTATGGAACTAAAACAGGAGCAATATTATGGAAGGACCTAAAAATTTACTACAAATTAACGATAAAAGATTTTAAGATTATTTGAAATATAAAGAAGGAATTGGGAATTAAATGCAGAATAGTATAAGTAGGGGATGTGATAATGTAAGTTAAAATAATCTTTATTAGAGATTTTTTAGGGAGGGGTTTGTATGGGATTGTATGGTTCACCAGATTTATCTAATAAAAATGAAAAGAAGAAAAAACCTAAAAAACCATTTTATAAAAGATGGTGGTTTTGGATAATCATTATTGTTTTTATTATCGGGTTAACGGGTGAAGACGAGGAAGGCACAACAAAAAATAATGACGCTAAAGAAGTAGTGATTGAAACAGAGACAAATAATAAAAATAATGATGATAAAAAACTAAGTAAAGAAGAAAAAGAAAAATTGAAGGAAGAACAGATATTAAAAGACAAAGAAAAATTTATAGAATCAGCAAAAGAATATAATTACAATGAAATAGAAAGGAATCCTGATAAATATAAAGGGGAGCCAGCAGTGTTCAAAGGAAAGGTTATACAGGTTTCTGAAGGGCCCTTTAGTACAGTAATATATAGAGTTGCAACTAGAGATGAGATAGAGGATATAATTTATGTGACATATAAGAGGCCAGAGGGGGAAGCTAGAGTATTAGAGAATGATATAGTAATTATATATGGAGATTTAGATGGAGTAACAACTTATAAAAGTGTATTAGGTGGGAATATTACTATTCCTTCTATTAAAGCAAGGTATATTATTATAGAATAAATTGGATTTTGATTCTAACATTTTATAATTTAAAAGGTGATTCTATGAATAATATATTCATTTATTTATATACTTCTAAAAAGTTAAAAGGTAAAGATTATTGCAAAGGATATTTTTCTGGAATTTTAGAGGCTACAAAAATGGTTATTAATGATAATTGCTCTATTAGTTATGCCAGTGAATTTTGCTCCCTGCTTTTCCGATCTAGATCTGGATACCCTTTAAATGAAAAAATAGTAGGAAAAGAGGTCTTAAGTATAATTTCTAGTTTAAGGGAAGAAGGTAAAATTTAGGCTTTATGATTTCTTTATTTTGGCATAATTGCAATCTAGATTACCCATAGGTAATTATTAAAACTATACTATAATATATTTAACTTACAATGGGGAAACGGAAAACAATAACAAAGATTAGAGGTTAGAAATGTCTAACGAAGAAAAAATTTTAAAAATATTCGGGAGCATATAAGAACAGATGACATCTTTTCAAACACAAATACCATCTTTAGAAAAAAGAGCAAATGAAAGATTTGATACAGTAAATCAGAAGTTTGATACAGTAAGGAAAAGAATGAAGCTATAAAAATAAACAATAGTTATTGAAAATGAAACTACAAGAAAAGAACTAAAGACAGAAATTTAGCATGTCTACGATGAGTTACAAGATTTTAAAACAGATTCCGCAATTATAGAACAGGTAACAGTCAAGGATTGGTTAGATATTTCTAGAATAAAAGCTATAAAATAATCCATCCTACAACCCCTCCTACAAACCTAACATTTAGTAAAATCCCCCAAATTCTCTATTTATTATATAAAGAAAGTTTAGGAGGGATTTTTTTATGAAAAATTACTTAATTCATATCCATGACAGTATCCCATGCTATACATAAATATAAAGAGGTAAATAAAAGAACCAAAATAAAAACTTCGATAAGCTATTTTTGAAAGCCCCAATTTTAAATTTTACAAATGTAATAAACACAGATATAAATTGTTTTAATTGCAAATAATTTCAAAACTTAGTATATTTTAAATGAAAGGGGAGAGATTATGTTCAAAAATATGAGGCGAAAAGAAAAGCTACTACCTATAGACCGGACAGAAGAAATATTAACTAAAGGTGATTATGGGGTATTATCTACCATAGGAGAGAATGGCTACCCCTATGGTTTACCAATTAATTATGTTTATATGGATGACTGTATATATGTACATGGGGCAAGGGAAGGACATAAACTTGATAATATTCAATATAATTCTAAAGTTTCTTTTTCTGTTGTGGATTATAGCCAGGTTATACCAAGTCAATTTGAGACTTATTATGAAAGTGTAATAGCCTTTGGGGTTGCTAAGGTAATAGAAGGGAAGGAAAAGGAATTAGCCCTAGAAGCTTTTATACACAAGTATTCAGAAGATTTTTTAGATAAGGGAATTAAATATATTAATAGTTTAAAGGATAAAACTACA
Organism: Tissierellia bacterium; assembly: GCA_012799055.1. Classification (GTDB taxonomy): domain Bacteria; phylum Bacillota; class Clostridia; order Tissierellales; family Tepidimicrobiaceae; genus JAAZMA01. The sequence goes on along the minus strand of JAAZMA010000145.1, from coordinate 3,241 downwards.
ATAATTAAAATTAATATTCAGTATATGACAGGTAAAATAGGAAGATAATAGGAGGGAGAAATGGGTATTTTCTATTAATGTGGGCAAGACTATAATGAATTAAAACATAAACTTTGATAATATATATATAAAATAAAATTTACCATAGAGAGGCGATACATATGCAAAAAATTTTTGAAAATGACTGGCAAGAATTATTAGAAGCTGAAATGGAAAAAGAATATTATCAAAACTTAAGACAGTTTCTAATTAAAGAATACAGTACTAGAACCATTTATCCTGATATGTACGATATATTTAATGCATTACATTTAACAGCTTACAAAGATGTAAAGGCTGTTATCCTTGGGCAAGACCCATATCATGGGCCAAATCAAGCCTATGGCTTAGCTTTTTCTGTAAAAGAAGGTGTAAGGATTCCACCATCCTTAGTAAATATATACAAGGAATTACATAATGATTTAGGCTGCTATATACCTGATAATGGTTGTTTAACTAAGTGGGCTAAAGAAGGTGTACTATTATTAAATGCCACCTTAACTGTAAGGGCGGGAGAGCCTAATTCCCATAGTAGAATTGGGTGGCAATTTTTTACTGATCATATTATTAAATTATTAAATCAAAGAGAAGATCCTATAGTGTTTATATTATGGGGGAACAATGCTAGAAAAAAGAAAGAAATGATAACAAATCCAATACATTATATAATAGAATCTCCTCACCCTAGTCCATTTTCTGCTAATAGAGGTTTCTTTGGTTCAAAGCCTTTTTCTAAGACTAATAAATTTTTAGAAAGTATAGGCAAAGAGCCTATTGATTGGCAAATAGAAAATATATATTGACACCATACCCCTATGTAGTATAATATTATAAAACTAATGTTAAGGGGGATGGGAATGCAGATTATTATAGATGATAAAGCTAAAGAATATATAAGAAAAAAGTCTAGGGATAATGCCATAAAAATTGACATTGTTGAAGTTAATCATTGTTGAGTACCCTTAGTGGAACCATCTGTAGAGATGGGAAAACCAAAGGATGATTCCTTATATAATGTATACAATTTAGAGGATATTAAAGTATATTATAAACGAGAATTAAAAGGCATGGGAGATAAAATTAGAATTAAACTAGATAGGTTTTTTTGGATTAAATATCTAAAAATAGATGGATATACTATAATATAAATAAAATAAAACTGCCAAAGAAAACTCTGGCAGTTTTTATAATCTACTTAACTCCTAGATAATTTGCTATATTAGCATTTTCATTTATAATTCCCTTAATTTTAGGAGTCTTACAGCTTAATAGTCCTGTTACCCCTGGTCCATGGCCTGATAATACACAATTACTATGGACAATTACTCCAATAGTTACAGAGCCTTTTAAAAATTGACGGCCATAGGTATTATCACAATCTCTAAGTAGAACAATATCTCCAAAACGAAGCTTATCTATGCCGTATTTTTTGACTTCTTCCTCATCTCCTGTAGTTATATCATAATCCCCAGAAAGACTAGTGGAACTACCAAGTCCTGAGCCCATTAAATGTGCAGGGATTTCAGTTACCACTGGTACTTCTAATTCTCCATTTTCATTTTCTACAATTCCCATTTTTTCAAATAAATCTGGATCAATATTCATTACTAAAACATCTTCATGTCCTTCAATTTGCAAACCTTGTCCAAAAGCTTTAATTAAAATTTTATCGTCTATAGCCATTTTTTCTAAATCTTCCTCTGGAAAATATACCAGCACATGTTCAATACCGCCATGGGTTCCTGTTACATAACCTTTAGCGCCTTTTGCATCTCCAGAGATGACTTTAGCTTCATTTCCTACACAGGATAGTACCATTAATGCTTTGTTTTCTGCTTGTTCCTCATTTCTAACACTAACTCCTGGCTCCACATGGTCTCCTACTAAATCCATACAAGAATCTCCAATTTGATAATTGTATGTAATTCCGCCAGTACCATGTAAAATCATAGGTCTTCCATCATGACTAATCTTATAAGGGTTTCCTCCCATAATAGGACTATGAATTTTACCTTGAACCGATTGCATAACTAGTTTTTCCCTATTGGTTTTTAACATAGAACCACTCCTTTTTCTGAATATATATATAATTATACTACAATAGAGAAATAAATAAAGGATATTTCGAGGGACTAAAGAAAATTTTTTTAAATCTTTATTATTTTTTTTAAAAAATACTGGTATAATATTTTGAAAGGAGTTGAGTATATGGCAAGAAAAAAGAAAATAATTGAAATGGAAATAAAAGATACTATCTTTCCAAATAAATCTATTGGGGAACACCAAGGAAAAACCATCATATGTAAAGGTGGCATAAAAGGGCAAATAGTAAAGGTAATGTTAAATAGAAGAAAAGGAGATTATATTGAAGGAAGAATATTAGAAACAATAAAGGATTCTCCCTTAGAAACAGAAATAGGTTGTCCCCATCAGGGAGAATGTGGAGGATGCACCTATCAAAAACTTAGTTATGAAAAGGAACTAAAATATAAAGAAGCAAAAGTTTTAGCATTATTTGAAGAAGCAGAGATTAGAGATTTTAACTATTTAGAAATAGAAGGTAGTCCAAATATTACAGGCTATAGAAATAAAATGGAATATACCTTTGGAGATGAAAGAAAAGATGGTCCCCTTTCCCTAGGGCTTAATAAAAAAGGGAGATTTTATGAAGTAGTAGAAATTCCAAAATGCAATATTGCAGATGGTGATTTTACTATTATATCTCAAAGAATATTGGAATATTTTAGAGAATTAGGTATTCCCCACTATAATAAGAGAAGACATAAGGGAGTACTAAGACATTTAGTAATTAGAAAGGCCTTATCAACTGGTGAAATATTAATAAATCTAGTTACCAGTTCCCAAGGAGAAATTAATATAGATGAATTTAAAAACACTATTCTTCAATGTAGTGAAATTCAGGGGAAAATTGTAGGTATATTTCATACTATAAATGATAGTTTGTCTGATGTAGTAGCTGCAGATGATTTAAAATTAATATATGGTAGAGATTATGTGGTAGAGGAAATACTAGGATTAAAATTTAAAATATCCCCCTTTTCTTTTTTCCAAACCAATACCTTTGGAGCAGAAAAATTATATTCCATAGTAAGGGAATTTGTTGGAGATAAGAAAAACAATATAGTATTTGACCTATATTCAGGTACTGGCACCATAGCTCAAATACTATCTCCAGTTTGTG
>JAAZMA010000007.1 GCA_012799055.1 Tissierellia bacterium | reverse complement strand
GCCATAGACAGGCGAACAGCAGCAGCCCCCTCTATAGCTGATGCTACCATATTATCCACAGGAGCAGTTTTAAGCCGAGATATAAATAGGGTAATAGAAGAAACTATTCATATAGTAAATTTATTTAATCTTCCCGTAGTAGAAGATGCACAAGAAATTATTGAAGAATATATGGAAAAGGACCAAATAGCCATAGTAGATAAAGAACACAAAGTTCATCCTATTAATATTAAAACAGCATTAAACTGTGGCAATATAATAGGAGAAAAAATAGATAAAAACTCTAAATACTTAATCATCCCAGGTTCTCTAGTAAAAACCACAGTGGAAAATATAATTTCCACTAGTAAAAACTATAAAAATATAGACATAGTGGTTAAAGATGGAACCAAGATTTTTATTCCCCCTAAGGACTGGTTAAGATTTATGAGATATGGGGTGAATATTAAGGTGTTAAATCCTATAAATTTAATAGCCATTACTTTAAATCCTTATTCACCCCAAGGCTATTATTTTGAACCAGATACTTTACTGAAAAAAACAAGATACTTTATTAAAGATATTCCTGTAATAGATGTAATGTTTGGTGGTGATTAATATGGAATTTCTAGATGCCCCTACAAAAGAATCTTTGGAAATACAATATATATTAAATCAAATTAATACTTTAACTCCCTATGGGAAAATCTATAAGGATAAAATTAGACCCTATCTTCCTGGAGAAGAAGAAGTTTTAAAAGAGGAATTGGAAAAAGTTAAAATCTATATGGAATATGGAGAAAACAAAGAATTTACTAGAAATATAAGTAGTATATTTGCTCATATTAAAGATTTAAGACAATCCATAAAAAAAGCAAATGCCAATGGAATACTTTCAGAAGTAGAACTATTTGAAATAAAACAGTTTTTAATTTTAGTTAAAGAACTAGATAATCTATTAAAGGAACACAATATTTACCTTTGGGAAGATATGAAAATTTATCCAATAGAAAAATTAGAAAAACTTTTAGACCCAGAAAATACGGGAATTGCAACATTTTATATATATGATTCTTATTCAGAAGATTTAAAGAAAATACGACAAGATAAAAGGGAAATAGAAAAAAACATTAAAAGTGAAAAAAAGCAATTAAGGGAAAGTATAGAATTAGAATTAAATATAAAACTTAGGCCTGATAATACCATAGTAATATCTAAAGAAAATGAAAAAATAATAGAAAAATTAGAAAATCATCCTAATTTAAACTATATATCAGAAACCTATATGAATATAAAATACTGTCTAAAACCTACAAATGAAATAAATTTATTAGAAAGACAATTATTAATTTTAAAGGGAAAAGAAGAAAAAGAAGAATTTAAAATACGAGAATATTTATCTAAAGAAATAGGAAAACATTCTAAAAAAATATTTAAAAATATGGCAAGTATGGGGAAAATAGATTTTATACTAGCAAAATCTCAATTAGCTTTGGAAATGAAGGCCACAAAACCTGAAATAATAGATACCCATTGTATAAAAATTGTAGAAGGCCGTCATCCAATAGTAGAGAAAAACTTAAAATCTAAAGGATTAAAATTTACCCCTATTAATATAAATTTGAAACAAGGAATAAGCTGTATAACTGGGGCCAATATGGGCGGTAAAACAGTTAGTTTAAAGCTAGTAGGACTACTTACCGCCATGGCCCAATATGGCTTAATGGTACCTGCAAAAAGTATGACAATGGGCTTAAGTCAATTTATAAAAACCTCCATTGGAGATTTACAATCTACAGACCAAGGTCTATCTACCTTTGGAGGAGAAATAAAACTAATCTCCAATGCAATAGAAAAAGCCAATGAAAAAGGCTTAATTTTAATAGATGAATTAGCCAGAGGTACTAATCCAGAAGAAGGCTATGCCATATCTAAATCAATAGTAGAATATTTAAAAGACAAAAAATCCATTACTTTAATTACTACCCACTATGACAATATAGGAAATACAGAAGGAGTAGTACATCTACAAGTTATAGGACTATCCAATGTGGATTTTAATAAATTAGATATGGAAATAAAAGAGAATTTAGAAGATGAAATAAATATTATTAACAAATATATGGACTACAGATTGAAAATAATAGATGAAAACACTACAGATGTTCCAAGGGATGCCATAAATATAGCCAAAATAATGGGCTTAAAGGAAGAAATAATAGAAATGGCAGAGAAAAACATAAAGGGAAGGTGATATTTTGAGCAAATTAAACTTAGATCAAAAGCTAATAGACAGCTCTAGAAATGCAGCCCAAACCATTGCTGAAGATATTCAAAATTTCATAGATAAACATACTACCACTACTACAGAAAGAACAGTGGCAAGACTACTTGGTATAGATGGAGTAGACGAAATAGATAAGCCTCTACCAAATGTACTCATAGATAATATTATAGAAGGAGGAGGGCTAGAACAAGGTGCAGCCTATTGGATAGGAAATGCCATGGTACACACAGGAGACAGCCCTCAAGTAATAGCTGAAAAAGTAGCTAGAGGAGAAATAGATATTACTCGTCTTCCAGCAGGAAATATAGAAGAAATAGAAGAAAAAATTAATGAAATAGCCAAGGAAACTGTAGACAAAATTCAAGCCAATAAAAACAAAAGAGATGAATTAATTAGCACCCTAGGAGAAGGGAAACAACCCTATATATATGTAATAGTAGCCACAGGAAATATTTACGAAGATATAGTTCAAGCCCAAGCCGCAGCTCGTCAAGGAGCAGATGTAATTGCAGTTATTAGAACCACTGGACAATCTTTACTAGACTATGTACCCTATGGAGCCACTACAGAAGGATTTGGAGGCACCTATGCCACTCAAGAAAACTTTAAACTAATGAGAGCAGCCTTAGACGAAGTAGGAGAAGAAGTAGGCCGCTATATTAGACTATGTAATTATTGTTCAGGACTTTGTATGCCAGAAATAGCTGCCATGGGAGCCTTAGAAAGACTAGATATGATGTTAAACGACGCATTATATGGAATACTATTTAGAGATATAAATATGCAAAGAACCCTAGTAGACCAATATTTTTCTAGAGTAATCAACGGCTTTGCAGGAATAATAATAAACACTGGAGAAGACAATTATCTAACTACAGATGATGCAGTAGAAGCAGCCCATACAGTATTGGCCTCTCAATTTATTAACGAACAATTTGCATTAAAAGCAGGAATACCAGAAGAACAAATGGGGCTAGGACACGCTTTTGAAATGGATCCAAGTTTAGAAAATGGATTCTTGTACGAATTAGCTCAGGCACAAATGGCAAGGGAAATCTTCCCCAATGCACCATTAAAATATATGCCACCAACAAAGTTTATGACAGGAAATATATTTAAAGGCCATATACAAAATGCATTATTTAATCTAGTAGCTGTAACTACAGGTCAAAGTATACAATTATTGGGAATGTTAACAGAAGCAATACACACACCTCATTTACAAGATAGATATTTATCCATAGAAAATGCCCAATATATATTTAATAATGCTAGAGATTTGGGAGAGGAAATCACCTTTAAAGAAGATGGAATAATGCAAAAAAGAGCCCAAAAAGTATTAGAAGATGCAGAAAAATTATTAAATCAAATAGCAGATGAAGGTTTGTTCCAAACCATAGAACAAGGTAAATTTGGTGGAGTAAAAAGACAAAGAACTGGTGGAAAAGGATTAGATGGAGTAGCTCAAAAAGGTCAAAACTACTTCAATCCATTTATTCCACTAATGTTAGGAGGGACAAGGTAATGGAAAATGTTCAAAAAGCAGATTTAACTAGAGTTAAACCTTATGGGGATACACTAAATGATGGAATGGTCCAATTAAGTTTTACATTGCCAGTACCCTTTGGAGAAGAAGCCAGTGAAGCAGCTAGACAATTAGCCAAAAAAATGGGCTTTGAAGAACCACAAGTAGTATATTCCAAAGATTTGGGAGTAGGCTATACCTATTTTATACTATATGGAAAATCAGTTCATACAGTGGACTATACTAAAATTGAAGTACCAAAAGTAGATATAGTTGTAATGAGTATGGAAGAAGTAGAAGAATATATAAAAGAAAATATAAAAAGAGATGTAGTAATAGTAGGAGCCTGTACAGGAACAGATGCCCACACAGTAGGCATAGATGCCATAATGAATATGAAAGGCTATGCAGGACATTTTGGACTAGAAAGATATGAGGGAATAGAGGCATACAATCTAGGTTCCCAAGTATTAAACGAAGAACTAGTAGCCAAAGCCATAGAACTAAATGCAGATGCCATACTAGTATCCCAAGTTGTAACCCAAAAAGATGTTCATATACCAAATTTAAGTGAATTAGTAGAACTATTAGAAGCAGAAGGCATAAG
>JAAZMA010000311.1 GCA_012799055.1 Tissierellia bacterium | reverse complement strand
GGATATGTTCAAATGCTTCAAACACAAGGTTTACTTCATGATACCTATGTATATGGAGTAGATGCTAAACAAATAGTACCAACTATAATGTATCCAACAGAAATAATGGATGGAGCCATTGTAAGTGGTAACTGTGTATCAGCCTGTGATAAAAACACTACCTATCACCAAATGAACAATCCTGTTATTGAGGATTTACTAAAAGTTCACGGTAAGGAACTTAATTTCCTAGGTGTAATAATTACCAATGAAAATGTGTATTTGGCTGATAAGGAAAGATCATCTAATTGGACAGCAAAATTAGCTGAATATCTTGATTTAGATGGGGTTATAATATCACAAGAAGGATTTGGAAACCCAGATACAGACTTAATAATGAACTGTAAGAAAATAGAACAAAAAGGCATTAAAACAGTTATTATAACTGACGAATATGCTGGTAGAGATGGAGCTAGTCAATCTCTAGCTGATGCTGACCCATTAGCAAATGCAGTTGTAACTGGAGGAAATGCCAATGAAGTTATTGAATTGCCCCCAATGGATAAAGTAATAGGAGATATAAACTATGTAGATATAATAGCTGGAGGCTTTGATGGAAGTTTACATGAAGATGGTTCCATAACTGTAGAGCTTCAAGCTATAACTGGTGCAACTAATGAAATTGGATTTAATAAAATGTCCGCTAAAGGATATTAATTTAGTAAGAATAAATAATAAAAAATAGATAAATTAAGGAAAGGAAGTGGAGTAATGTCACTATTTGATGCTAATAAAAAAGTAATTATTATTGGCGATAGAGATGGTATACCAGGACCAGCCATAGAAGAATGTGTTAAGACAACAGATGCAGAAGTAGTATTTTCATCTACTGAGTGTTTCGTCTGAACTGCTGCAGGAGCAATGGATTTGGAAAATCAAAAGAGGGTTAAAGATTTAACTGAAAAATACGGTGCAGAAAACATGATCGTATTAATAGGTGGAGCAGAAGCTGAAGCAGCTGGATTAGCAGCTGAAACAGTTACAGCAGGAGACCCAACTTTTGCAGGTCCATTAGCAGGAGTCCAGTTAGGACTTAGAGTTTACCATGCAGTAGAACCAGAGTTTAAAGAATCAGTAGATCCAGATGTATATGATGAACAAATTGGTATGATGGAAATGGTATTAGACGTAGACGAAATTGTAGAAGAAGTAAAAGGTATAAGAGAAGAATTCGGTCAATTTAACGATTAATTCCCTGAAAAAAAGAGAGAGGGGGGAAACAAATGGGGAAAATTAAAGTTGTCCATTATATAAACCAGTTCTTTGCAGGAATAGGTGGAGAAGAAAAAGCTCATATTGAGCCAGAAATAAGAGAAGGTGTTGTAGGACCAGGTATGGCTTTAAATGGTGGCTTTAAAGGTGAAGCTGAAATAGTAGCTACAGTTATATGTGGAGACTCTTATTTTGGCGAAAATATTGAAGAAGCAAAGACTACAATCTTAGAAATGGTTAAAGAACAGGACCCAGATTTATTTATAGCAGGCCCAGCATTTAACGCAGGTAGATATGGAGTTGCCTGTGCTACAATAGCAGATGCAGTTCAATCTGAACTAGGAATTCCTGCAATAACAGGAATGTATGTAGAAAATCCTGGAGCAGATATGTATAAAAAAAGTGTTTATATTGTTTCAACTAGAGACTCTGCTGCAGGCATGAGAGATGCAGTAAAAAAGATGGTACCTTTAGCATTAAAAGTTGCCAAAGGTGAAGAAATTGGCTCCCCAGATGAAGAAGGCTATATACCAAGAGGAATCAGAAAAAATTACTTTACTGATAAAAGAGGTTCTGAAAGAGCTGTTGATATGCTTCTTAAGAAACTCAAAGGGGAAGAATTTGAAACTGAATTCCCAATGCCTGATTTTGATAGAGTAGAGCCAAACCCAGCAGTTAAAGATATTACTAAAGCAACTATTGCTATAGTAACATCAGGTGGCGCTGTGCCAAAAGGGAATCCAGATCATATTGAATCCTCATCTGCCTCTAAATATGGAAAATATGATTTAGAAGGCATTGATGATTTGAATCCAGAAAATGGAGAAACAGCCCATGGTGGATATGACCCTGTATATGCTAATGAAGATTTAGATAGAGTTATTCCAGTAGATGTATTACGAGATTTAGAAAAAGAAGGAAAAATAGGGAAACTTCATAGATATTATTACAGTACAGTAGGTAATGGTACGGCAGTAGCATCTGCTAAAGCATTTGCTGAAGAAATTGGTAAAGAATTAGTAGCTGACGGAGTAGATGCAGTTATACTAACTTCTACCTGAGGCACCTGTACACGTTGCGGTGCAACAATGGTAAAAGAAATAGAACGTGCAGGAATACCTGTAGTTCATATGTGTACAGTAGTACCAATTTCCTTAACAGTAGGAGCAAATAGAATAGTTCCAACAGTTGCTATACCTCACCCACTAGGAAATCCAAACCTAGAACCTGAAGAGGAAAAGAAACTTAGAAGAAAATTAGTTGAAAAAGCTTTAGTAGCTTTACAAACAGAAGTTGAAGATCAAACTGTATTTGAAGACTAATGAATAAAATTAAAAATGGGTGATGTGCATCACCCATTTTTAAACTAAATATAAATTAGCATAAATTTATGGAGGTGGGATTATGAATTATCCTGTAGTAAAAGGTACCAGTTATATATTGGTACATGCTGAAGATATGGTTATACACAATGGAACAACCCAATCTACAGAAAGAACTATTAATCCAGATTCTGAATATTTAAAAAAGTTACCAAACCATTTACGTAGCTATGAAGAGGCAGTTAATTATATGCCAAACCAAGTTTATATTGGAAACATGACACCAGAAGAGTTAGGAAAACACGAACAACCTTGGTATAATAAGCCTTTAGAAAATGCTGATAGATATGGTAAATTTGGCGAAATAATGCCAGAGGACGAATTTATTGGACTGATAAAAATTGTAGATGCTTTTGATTTAGTAAAATTAACTAAAGAGTTTACTGAAGAAGTAAAGGCAAAATTAGAAAAGCATCCATTAATAAAAGAAGACTTAATAGCTAGACTTAAAACTGGTGATGAATTATCTGATATTGAAAAGCTAATTAATGAACAAGGTGCAGAAGCCCTATATTTAGATGGAAAAGTTGTAGGTTGTGTAAAAAGAGGCCATGATGTAGATCCTAATTTAACTGCCCATGTATTATTTGAAAATCTTGTAGTTAAGGCTTCAGGAGTATTGGCAGGATTACATCTGATTGATAAAAACAATATAGACCCAGATGAAGTTGATTATGTAATAGAGTGTTCAGAAGAAGCTTGTGGAGATATGAATCAAAGAGGTGGAGGAAACTTTGCAAAATCTATTGCTGAAATGGTTGGCTTTAATAATGCCACTGGTTCCGACACAAGGGGATTCTGTGCAGCTCCAACTCATGCCTTAATAGTAGCTTCTTCCTTAGTTCAAGCTGGTACATTTAAAAATGTAGTAGTTATATCAGGAGGTTCCACAGCAAAACTTGGCATGAATGGTAAAAATCATGTGGAAAAAGATATGCCAATTTTAGAAGATGTAGTAGGTGGATTTGCAGTTTTAGTATCTGAAAACGATGGGGTAAACCCAGTTTTAAGAACAGATTTAGTAGGAAGACATACAGTAGGAACTGGCTCTTCACCACAAGCGGTTATGACATCCTTAGTAACTGCACCTTTAGATAAAGGTAATTTAAAAATAACAGATATAGATAAATACTCAGTAGAAATGCAAAATCCAGATGTTACAAAACCAGCAGGTGCAGGAGATGTACCAAATGCAAACTATAAAATGATAGGTGCATTGGGAGTTATGAGAAAAGATTTAGAAAGAGCACAAATTAATGACTTTATTGAAAAACATGGTATGCAAGGTTGGGCTCCCACTCAAGGTCATATTCCATCAGGAGTACCATATTTAGGATTTGCAAGAGAGGATATATTAGAAGATAGAATTAATAGAACTATGATAGTAGGTAAAGGTAGTTTATTCTTAGGCAGAATGACTAATTTATTTGATGGAGTTTCAATAGTAGTAGAGAAAAACCCAGGACTTAAAGATGAGGAAAAAGGTGTATCAGAAGAAGAGGTTAGAAAACTTGTAGCTGAGTCTATGAGAGATTTTGCTGCTCATCTACTTCAGGATTAGAGGTGATAAAATGGCAGAAAATAATGTAAAGAAAATGATTGGCAAAGTTTTTAATGATATAGCAGATGCAATGGAAACAGGCCAATTTGGCGAAAAAGTTAAGGTAGGTTTAACTACCTTAGGTAGTGAACATGGAGTAGAAAATTTAGTAAAAGGTGCAGAACTAGCTCAAAAAAGAGATCCATCTATAGAAGTAGTACTAATTGGACCAAAAGTAGACAGTGAATTAACACAAGTAATAGCTGAAACAGAAGATGAAGGTTATAGAAAAATGGAAGAATTATTGGACAATGGTCAAATAGGTGCCTGTGTTACAATGCACTATAGTTTTCCTATAGGGGTTTCCACAGTAGGAAAAGTCGTTACACCTGGCAAGGGTAGGGAAATGATAATAGCCACTACTACAGGAACTTCCTCACCCCATAGAGTAGAAGCCATGGTTATAAATGGTATTAATGGAATTATTACAGCTAAAGCCATGGGAATTGAAAATCCCACAGTGGGAATACTCAATGTAGATGGTGCTAGACAAGTAGAAAGAGCTTTTAAAGAATTAAGTAACAATGGATATAAGGTAAACTTAACTGAATCCATGAGAGCTGATGGAGGTTCAGTTATGAGAGGCAATGACTTACTTGCAGGAGTGCCAGATGTAATGGTAACAGATACATTAACAGGGAATATACTAATGAAAGTATTTTCTTCCTATACTACTGGAGGAAGTTATGAATCTCTAGGATATGGCTATGGACCAGGAATTGGAGAAGGCTATG
>JAAZMA010000001.1 GCA_012799055.1 Tissierellia bacterium | reverse complement strand
TTGTTTGCCTCCAATATATTATTGGATTCTATTACTTTTATACTTTTACATTTACCAATTAAAAGTTTTGTTGCTTCTTTGAATAATCCAGTATGATTATCCTCATTTTTATCTATCAATATAGGTGATACTTGATGTAAGATTATCCAAAAATCATAAAAAGTTCTTGCTTTTAATACATGTTCATGATTTAGCTTCAAATAGTCCATAACTTCAGATAATTCTATCTCATTTCTATCTCCTAATATTTCTAGTATAATCTCCATTATTTTTCTAAAATTTTGAATCGTAATCTCTTTGTATTCATTTAATACTTCTTCATCTATAGGCTCAACAAACTTGCACGTCTTTTCCTCATCCTTATCTCCCCATATCCTCTGCTCCTCAAAAACACTAATAGGTGACCAAGAAGTATGTGCCCCGAGAAATATAAATGGTTTAATTAACTGTCTCGAAGACTCAAGGGGTAATGGTGTAGAAATAAGCCGATTAGTTATCTCTTGTTTAAAATTGAAACTTTCTAATCCCATAAAATATAAAGATTCTTGTGCAGCTTCTAAGGCAGTTATCTTTAAAGAAATGCTTTCCTTAAGTAATTTTCTATGTTCACTGTGAACTTTGTCTAGTTCTTTGTCTATTTTTATAATTAATTCATAAGCTTTTTTATCTTTTTCATCTTTAATTTCGTATTCCATAGCATCTTTTGTATCTTTAACAAAGGATTCTAATTCATCAAATTCTTCATTTTCCCTTACTAGTCTAATATTTATATCTTCTACTAATTCCCTATATCTTTTATAAGTTTCTTCTGATACAATATTTCTATTTATATCATGTTTGATTTTGAAAATTCTATCTTTTAAATTTTCTACTGACAATCTCATCTCATCTATTTGCCTTAATGCTCCTATAAATTCTCCCTTTTCTAATTGTTTTCGAAGTAAGAGTTGATTTATGGATAATTGAAACTCACTAAAATACTCCTTTGTAGCAAACACCAATTCTAATCCATCTTCATCTAGTGTATAATATTGAGTATTTGATTTTATATCTGACTTACTTGCTTTCAATAGGGAATAATAGACAGTTTCTTCTTGCCTTTTTTCCCAATTGTAAAAAGTTTTAGAATTTCTTTCTCCACTAGGTGGACGAAAAACATTTATTATATTTCTGGCTACTTTTCGAAATCCTTCAATATCCAAATCTATTTTACCATTATTTATTTCATAAAAAAACTCTGCTAGCTCATTTACTCCTGCTTCCCTGTTTCTTATAATCATATTTTCAAAGAAAAATAAAAGCGTTATAAAACCTAAGCTAAAATAATCAATAGGATTTTCACTATTATCTTTTTCTCTTTTCCTTTTTAATTCTAATAGTGGTTCATAAATAGAAAGTCTAGCAATTCTTTCTCCATAGTTTTCTAAAACTTCAATAGGTTCAACTTTCATTCTATATTCCTCCATATTGCTTGTAATTCTTCTTTATTTAGTCCTTCTTGAGGATAGTATCCACCTTT
>JAAZMA010000138.1 GCA_012799055.1 Tissierellia bacterium | reverse complement strand
GAGGTTTAGGAACTAGATTACAGCCTATTACTTATTATATGCCTAAACAATTAATACCAATAGCTAACAAACCCTTATTAGTTTATACCATAGAATTACTTTTAAAATCAGGTATAGATGAGATAGGTATCATAGTAAATGAATATAATAAACCTATATTTCAAAAGGTCTTAGGCAAATATCTTGAAAATAAAATTGAATATATAATTCAAGAAAATCCAAAAGGAATTAGCCATGCATTATTATTTGCTGAAAAGTTTTTAGGAGAAGATAAATTTGTGATGATACTTGGAGATAATTCCTTTGATTTTAAATTAAATGAGTTTTTATTAGATTTCGAAAAGAGTAAAGAAAATTGTAAGATAATGCTAAAAGATGTTTCTATTCCTGAAAAATATGGAGTTGCCTATATTAATGATGGAAAGATAATTGATTTAGAAGAAAAACCTAAATTAGCTTATAGTAATTGGGCTATAACAGGAATATATGCTTTTGATAATAATATATTTAAAGCTTGTAAAGAAATTTCCCCTTCTAATAGAGGGGAATATGAAATAACAGATGCTATTAAATGGTTATTGAAAAATGATTATAATGTAGGCTATAGTATCTTAGAAGGTTATTGGAGAGATGTAGGTAATCCAATGGAAGTTATAGCAGAGAATTTCTATAGATTAACTTCAATGGAAGAAAATATTAATGGTGAAATAGTAGATTCTAAAATATTAGGCAATATTGCACTTGGCAAAGGCAGTGTAATATTTAATAGTGTAGTTAGGGGTCCAGTGGTTATAGGAGATAATACTATAATTAAAAATGCCTATTTAGGACCTTATACATCCATTGGAAAAGGCGTCAATATAGATAAATCAGTAATTGAAAATTCAATAGTATTAGATAAAAGTAAAATACTAGGAGTAAAGTTTCCAATAGATTCCTCAATTATAGGAGAAGAAACTATGATAACTATGGAATCAGGTTTAAAGAAAACAAATAAATTTATAGTTGGGAAGGGTTCTAAAATATATTTATAATAAAGAAATTAGTTTTTCTACTCGTTGTTCCCAATTATGATTTTTTAACCAATTTTCAATATCTTGGGTTTTAATATTATTTGTAAGAATTTCTTTAATTGTATTACTAAACTCTGTTTTACTATTAGCTAAAAACACATTAGGTATTTCTTTTAATTCTTCCATAGGAGTAGATACTACAGTTAAGCCCATAGCCAAATATTCATATACCTTTAGAGGATTCACACCTTCTGTTAGTCTATTGATTTTAAAAGGTATTATTCCTATATTAGAATATAGTAAATAGGCTGGTAATTGGGATTGAGGCTTAAGTCCAGGAAAATATATATTTGAAGGGGAGATTTCATCGTATTGACCATTGTATTCTCCAATTAATACAAAATTATAATTTGGAAGAGATCTCCCTAAATAAACAACCATATCTATATCAAACCAAGACCCCCATAAAGCACCTATATATATGATAATAGGTGCTGGAGGTAAATCCAATGGTTTTAAATATTCTTTTTCAAGATTAAAAATTTTATCATCATATGCATTTGGTAGTAAATGGACTATTTTTTTACTATTTTTTTCTAATTTAGTTTTTAAAGAAGAAGCAGTGGCTGTCAATATATCTGCTTTTTTTATAATCGTAGTTTCAATTTTTTTGTCATACCAGCCTTTCCCCAATTCTGTGTCCCAAGGGTCAATAGTCTCATATATAATTTTAAAGGAGTATTTTTCTAATCTATTTATGATAGATAAAAAACTAAAATGTGGAACTTCCACTAAAATAACTAATTTTCTCATTTTATTTAAATTTTTAATAAAATTATAAGGAGAAAATTTATTTACATGTGCTGTTCGAAAATTAGGAGATTTAGGTAAAATAAAAGAAGAATTTTTTTCTTTATAATCCATTGCATACACATAGGTAATTTCATGTCCATGTTCTAATAGCTTTTTTGCTATTTGAGCAGCTCGTTGTCCTCCACCACTATTTTCATAAGGAACTCCTGTGAGTATAAGCCAATGGTAAATATTTTTTTCCATATTAATTCTCTCCTTTTAAACTTGGGAAATAGGAAATAGCGTTTTTATATAAAATATTTTCTCTGTCTAGATCTTTAATATTTCCATGTGTAATTCTAGATAGTTGGGATTCTGGTAGATGTAAAGGCAAATCAGTGCCAAATACTATTCTCTTACTCCCAATTTTTTTTATAGATTCTTCTAATAAGCCAGACAAATGAATAGCTAAAGAAGAAGTGTCAATCAATGTATTGCAATTTTTAGTATTAGACAAATAATTTATTTGAGTTAATACATCTTTATAATTAGAAAATCCATTTCCTAAATGAGCAAATATTATTGGTACTTCAGGATATTTATCAGCTATTTTAATAGATTTTCCAATATTTACATAAGGTTCTTTTACTCCAGAATGAGTCAGCACACCCCATTTTTTTCTTTTAGAAATTTCTAACACTAAAGGTAAATATTTATCTAATTCATAATTTTGCCAAGTAGGATGAAGTTTTAATCCTAGTATTTTAGAAGATTGGGGGATTTTTCCCACCAATAATGAATTCTAGGATCAATACTTATCCATTGCCATAGTTTTATATTGTTTTCACATATTTGAAGAAGTTTTTGATTTTCGCCCATTCCACGTTCAAATACATCTAATGAAGACAATACTACTATTTCAATATTAGGATTTTCAGTCCATTTTAGTAATGGATCTAATCCATAAGGGACCCAATCGGGGTACAGGTTTTTGCTATAATAATGACCATGCATATCAATTATCATCATTTCACCCCTCGTTAATTTTATATATCAATATAAGGAATAAAATCATCTACTTTACCAATAGGATGACAATAAAGTCTAAACAAATCTTCATTTTTTAATTTCCATGTATGTTTATCCAAATTCGATTGCCTAATATAGACTATATGATATTTATTTAAGGAATAAATCTTAATATTATTTTCAATACAATCTTTGCAGAAATAAAGATCTTCTGAACATGAAATATTTCTAAATTTTACTTTTTCAAACAATTCTTTTTTAAATATCATAGTAGAACCATTCACAAAATAAACATATTGGTTTTCTAGTCCTGAGTCTTTTATAGCTAAGATTTTATTTTGAACAAAATATACAAAAATAGTTGCCTTGCCGATTAACAAAGCATCACTATATTCAAATGCTTTGATAGAATCTAATAGATACTTTGGACCATAATAATCATCCGCATCAAATCGAGCTATAATATCGTATTTAGCTTTTTCTATACCAAAATTCAAACATTCTCCTAAAGAAATATTTTCATCTAATTTAAACACTTGAATATTTTCATATTTAGAAACTGAGTTTTTCCATTTATATTCGTCAATTTCATTATTATTAATGATTATTATTAATTCTTTTTCCTTTAAGTCTTGCCTTTGGAAGTTTTCTAGAATATTAGGAAGACTATGAAATTCATTAGTAGGAGTTATAATGGAAACTTTATAATTAGTTTTGCTATTACTTTTAATTCCTTTTTTTTTTAGAAAACTATCTATAGATTTATTCACAGCGCTTTTCATATTTATTATCACCACAGTCTATGTCCACATAGGATTTAAGTTGGTCCATATTTTCAATATGCTTTTCAAATTGATCAGGTCTACAACAGAGTTTTAAAAACTTTTCATCTTCAATTTTCCATGTGTGTTTACTTTGATTTGGATATCTAAAATATACATGATGATATCTATTAGTAGAATATATTTTAATCCTATTTTTTAAACAATCGTCACAAAAATTAATATCTTCTGCAATGTTTTTGTCTTGAAATTTAACTCTTTTAAAAACATCTTTTTTAAATATTAAAGTAGAACCGTTGACAAAGTTAGTGTACTTATTTTCTTCAAGAGGATTTCTAATAGTTAGGATTTTTTTCCCTACCATATATACAAAGGTAGCTCCTTTTCCAATTAGTTTAGCATTTGTCTCATCGAAAGCTTTAATAGAATCAGAAAGATACTTTGGACCATAATAATCGTCATCGTCAAATTTTGCAATTATATCAAATTTTGAATTATCTATTCCAAAATTTAAGCATCTTCCCAAGGATATATTTTCAGATAATTTATATACTTTTATATTCTCATATTCAGAAACTATATTTTTCCATTTGTATTCATCAATTTTATTATTATTAATAATTATAATTAATTCTTTTTCTTTTAAATCTTGTCTATTAAAATTCTCCAATATATTATTGAGATTGTTAATTGAATTAGTAGGAGTAATTACAGTTACATTATTATTTTTTTTAATTGAGAAGTTCAGATTTTTTTTCTTTAAAAAATCATCTATAGATTTATTAACTGGATCTCTCATTTAATTTTCCTCCCTTTATAGCTATTTCTTCTTAATTTATTATATGGTCTTAGAAAGAAAATGTACCTAATACAAAGAATAGGTACTAGAGAAGAATATATTAAAAGAAATTATTTTTGAGAAGTGAAAAATTTTGAGAAAATAGATTTTTTATCTTCTTCTAATTTTTTCAAAACAATATCTATATTATCTTCTAATCTTTTTTGAGAGTCCAATATATCAATTAATAGTTTTTTTATTTCGTCCTGATTTTCATAGAAGGTATTTAAATCTTCAATTGTTTCTTTTTTATGGGGTATAGATTGGATTGTTGTATTAGATGGATTTTCAATTTTTATAGAAGTAGGATAGTCTAAAACAGGTTTAAAGGAATTAACAAAATATATATTTAATATATTTTCATTACTACAATAAGCATGATTGATTTTTATATCTTTTAAGTGGTTTGAAACTTTAACTAAAAAAATTTTAGAACTATCAATTTCTAACAAATCTCCTATAGACCAACTATTACCATAATCTGATGAATATAAAAAGCAAATATTATTTTCTATTAAATATACAATTTTCAACATTCCATTTTCTTCAAAAATGATTGGCATATCTGTACAATTTGATATATTTGGAATTTCTTTTTCATTCCACTTATATTTATTATTTCCAATGCTTGTTAATGAGAAGTATTTTAAATGGTTATTTTCAGCTGTTTTTTCTAACCAAAGAGCATGAAGATTATTTTTTGTATCTATGAATATATATGGAAAGAAATTATTAGTATTTGTTTTAGATAATTTAGTAGTAGATTTGTTCCAAATTTTTGCAAAGGAATTATAAAAAGTATGATTTATTTGAATACTATTATTGTGAATATTATTGTACAATAGATGGATTGTGCCAAAAGAATCCTTATCTATATTGAAAGATTGATTGGATTTTTCTCCTAAGAAAGAAATAATATTATATTTTTCCCAAGTTTTTTTATTATATAGTGTATGTTGAATAGTCCATAGATTTGTATTTATTAAATTGGCATAGCTATAGATAATATTGACATTTTCATTATCTAATAAAATATTCATATTTCTATATATATTAGATTTTATATCAAAATTTGCAATTAGTGCATTAGACCATTTATATTCATGATGTAAAAAGTAAAGTAATTTGCCAGTGTGCGTCAATATAATTACATGTATATTGTTTTTTTCATCTATAGTAGTAGAAAATGTCAATACCTCATCATTTAATAGAGATAATACTTCAGTTGCAATATATTTATGATTATATTTAGTGTAATTAATTTTATTTAATTCATTCATTTCAAATAAAAACAATTCTCCTTTAGAATCTATAATTAATTCTCTATTCATTTAAACGACCTCCTTAAAATAAAATATATTTAATAGTAGCACATAACTATCTTTATTTCATAATATGTAAGCAAGAGTATATTTATTAAATGAAAAGGAG
>JAAZMA010000186.1 GCA_012799055.1 Tissierellia bacterium | reverse complement strand
TAGGTGGATATGCTAGACTTAGCAGTGCAATTCAAAGGGAAAGAGAAAAAGATCCTAATTTATTATTAGTAGATGCGGGAGATTTCTCCATGGGAACCTTATTCCAAACTATATTTGCGACAGATGCTCCACAGCTTAGAACATTGGGAAAAATGAATTATGATGTAGTAACTTTTGGGAATCATGAATTTGATTTTAGAGCAGAAGGTTTGGCAAATAGTTTAAATGCAGCAAAATCTAGTGGGGATAAATTGCCTAAAATAGTAGCATCAAATATTCATTTTCCATTGTCTGAAAATGGGGAATTAACACCAAGCTTAGGAAATTTAAAAGATGCTATGAAAAACTATGGTGTAGAGGATTATACTGTAATTGAAAAGAATGGGATTAAAATAGGTGTATTTGGATTAATGGGAAAGGAAGCAGATTCTAATGCTCCCATGTCAGAAGTAGAATTTACCGATCAAGTTAAAGCTGCTAGGGAAATGGTAGAGATATTAGAGGATAAGGAAAAGGTAGATTTAATTGTATGTTTATCTCATTCTGGAACTGAGGAAAATAGCAGTAAATCTGAAGATGAAATATTAGCTAAAAAGGTGCCAGAAATAGATATAATAATATCAGGACATAGCCATACAACCTTAGAAGAACCTATAATAGTTGGAGATACCATAATAGGCTCAGGTGGTTGCTATGGAAAAAATTTAGGAGTAATTAATGTAGAAAAAGATGGGAATCGATGGGTATTAAAGGACTATAGACTAGAAAAAATAGATGATACTTTATCAGAAAATCTAGAGATTTCACAAAGTATAGAGGATTATAAAGAAATAGTTCAAAATAAATATCTAGATAAATTTAATATGAAATTTGATGAGGTTTTAGCTAGAACAGATTTTAATTTTACGTCTTATGGGGAACTAGGAGTGGAGCATGATGAAGATACATTAGGAAATTTGATTGCTGATTCCTATATATATGCAGTAAAAAAGGCAGAAGGAAGTGATTACGAGCCAATTGCAGCTGCTGTAATTCCAGTAGGAACAATCAGAGGTTCATTTGTTAAGGGAGATATTACAGTTTCAGATGTATTCAATGTAAGTTCTTTAGGAATTGGACCAGATAAAGTTTCAGGCTATCCAATAATATCTGTGTATTTAACAGGAAAAGAATTAAAAACTGCTGCAGAAGTAGATGCATCAATTGCACCTATAATGAGTGTAGCACAGCTTTATATGTCTGGCATCAATTATATATTTAATCCAAATAGATTAATATTTAATAAAGTAACAGAAATTCATTTGCAAAATCCAGATGGTAGTTTAGAGGAAATAGAAGACGACAAATTATATAGAGTAGTGGCAGGACTATATTCAGCCCAAATGCTTTCCGTAGTAGGAGACCAATCTTTTGGCTTATTATCCGTTGTACCTAAAACTAAAGATGGAACCCCTATTACAGACTATGAAGCAGAGATTATATATGATAATGGACATGAATTAAAAGAATGGCTAGCCATAGCAGAATATCTAAAGTCCTTTGAAAAAGAGGGAAAAACACCAAAAGTTTCAGAATATTATAGTGAAAAACAAGGCAGAAAAGTTGTAGACAATGATAAAGGCATAAAAGCTAGATTTAAAAGTCCAAATAAAATAACATTAATATTATATGGAATCATCCTACTTATAATTATAATAATCATACTAATAATCAAAATTATAAAAAGAAAAAAGAAGAAAAAGTCCCAATACAATTGGAACTTTTAGTGCAAGAGGGAAGTTCTTTTGTTAACTGTTTTTTGCTATTTTCATTGAATTATAAAGTATAATATGTTATACTTTATATGCAATCAAGAGATTAAGTGATTGTATTTAATTCTTGATATTTAAATGACAGAGTAGATAATATGCGTCAAGTGCCAAAGGATGGGACGTGGCCTTTGGACGAAAAACAGGTGTTTGCGGCATATTATTGCGTTCGCTGGCATATCAGTAATATCTTCTTTCTGATGTGACAGACTGTCATATCTTTTAATGAAAGGAGGTATTTTTATGAAAAAAATAAATGTTAAAACTATAACAATCTCTGGTTTTTTAATTGCCTTAAACATAGTTTTATCTAGAATTGTTAGTATTCCAGGAATTATTAATTTCGGAGGCTTTCCAATTATATTTGGTGGAATAGTTTTTGGACCTGTAGTTGGTGGAGTAATAGGTGTAGTAGGAGATATACTTAGTCATATTGTAAGACCTATGGGACCATTTATGCCACATTTTACTTTAACTGCAGCTCTTACTGGAATTATTCCAGGAATATTGACCATGGTTCTAAAAAATGATTTAAAAGAACCAAAACTATGGAAAATATTTGTAGCTATACTTATTGGGCAAGTTACTACAACCGTCCTAATGGTACCTTATTTTAGATATATTTTGTTTGATCATCCATTTGTAGTTACTATGTCCAAAGCTGCTATTAAACAAGCTGTTAATATTCCAGTGTATTCAATTTTAATAAGAATATTAATAGAAGCATTATACAGAGCAGGAGCTCTTGAAGGAATTAGAGCACAAGAATAAAAAATAAAGTAGGGGAAGGCCTGTGGCTTTTCTAGAGTCTCAAACCTTCCCCTTATATTTTATTTGGATTTAATTTTAATACTACCTAAATCTACAGTTAATTTAACATCTTTTCCACCATTTCCAACAGTACCTTTTAAATTGGTATTAGAAGATTTATTAGCTGTTACAGGGAAATCTGTATTTATTTTGCCTAAATCTGCATCTGCATCTAAATTAAAATTGGCATCCTTAGGTAAAGTAATTGTAATACTGCCTAAATTAGATTCTGCATTTAAATCATAATCAAAATAATCATAATACAATTCTATATTTCCTAAATCAGCACTTACATTTGCATTTCCTTGAATATCATTACAAATGACATTTCCCATGGCACAATTTATATCCAATTCATCAGTTTCTGTATTTTTTATATTTACATTGCCTAAATCTGCATCTATATCTAATTCAGATAATTTTAGATCTTGAATCCTAATATCTCCTAAATTGGTTTCTATGTGCATATTTTTTGAATAGGAATTTGGAATTAATATATCTAAGTATAATTGCATATTATTGTTAATATTTATTTTAGAGTGATTTTTACTTTTTGCTTTGATTTCTAATTTATCTTTAGAATTATTTGTTTCTAAACTAGTTTTAATACTGGAGGGCACTTGCCCATGATAACGAATAGACACATCTTCCCTGTCTTCAGAACTAATATTTACCCTAGCAATGGGAGCTGTAATATATATTTTTTCTACTCCATTAATATTCTCTACAGCACTTTCATCTATATCTATAACAGATCCTGTAGGGCTTAAATTTATGGAAAAATTATTTGTACTAAATATATTTTCACCAG
>JAAZMA010000025.1 GCA_012799055.1 Tissierellia bacterium | reverse complement strand
GATCAAATGAAATTAGAAATAGCTTCCGAACTTGGTATGTCAAACTACAATACAATGGATAAAGGTAATCTGCCATCTAGGCAAAATGGATATGTTGGTGGATATATGACAAAAAGATTAGTTGAGATGGCACAAAGAAGTATGGGTGGAGGAACTACAATTAGTTAGTTAATCCATAAAAAAAGACAGGTTAAAAAACCTGTCTTTTAATTTTATCTATACACTATAATACTCTTTCACCTAATTCTTTGTCTAGCATATACATTCCTTGGAAGTTGCCATCTATTCTTTCTAAAGTGCTTATTATTTTTTTCATACTAGTTTCTTCTTCTAATTGTTCTTCAACAAACCATTGTAAAAAGTTTAAAGTTACATGATTATTTTCTTCTTTAGCTAAATCCACAAGCTTATTTATTTTAGATGTTACCAATTCTTCGTGAGCCAATGCCTTTTTAAATGCATCTAGTATAGAGTCATAATCTTTATCTGGCTCTGGTATTGCCTTCATAATAGCTCTTCCATCTACATCATAAATAAAATCATAAAACTTCATAGCATGTTGATATTCTTCTTGAGCTTGAACAATAAAGAAATGGGCAAACCCATCATAATCTTCAGCTGAACAATAAGCTGCCATAGACATATAAACATAGGCAGATTCTAATTCAAAATTAAATTGATCATTTAGTTCTTTTAATAATTTTTCTGATACCATATATATACCTCCTATTTTAATTTACAAATTTTATCTTGATTACCCTTGCTTGTTATATTTACCCAACTAAAATATATTTAATCTTTTTTTATATTTAATCCATTAAAATTATACCTAATTTTTCATAGATATAATAATTAATTTCATGATTTAAATTTATATTATTATCTTTTAAAAATTGTATTAAAGCATGTTTCATTCCATCTCCATAAATACCATCTAAAGATCCTGTATAATATCCTTTTAATTTCAGTCTTTTTTGAACTTCCAATACATCAGCTCCCCTATCTCCTGGATTTAAATTTCTAAATCCATGGGCAAAGGCTCCATATTCTCCATTAGTTATAAATACTGTAGTATTATATTCTACTAGATTATACAGTTCTTCTACATCTTTGTTTCTCATTCTTATACATCCAGCTGAAGCATTAAAACCTATGGAACCTGGTTGATTAGTTCCATGAATTCCATACTTACCCCAGGGTACATTTAATCCCATCCATCTAGAACCAAAGCCTCCACCCCATCTAGCTTTTTCTATTATTTTAAAAGTACCAAGGGGGGTAGGAGTTCCTGGTTTCCCAGTGGCTATTATATATTCTTTTAAAATTTCATTGGAAATAAAATCTATAAGATATAATTTTTTATTATCTACTTCTATTAATATTGCCAAATTATTTTTGTCTAATTTTAAATATGTATTTCTATCCCTATTATGAATTCCCTTATTAGTAAAATAAAGATGTATATAATTCCCTATTATTATTACCATTAAAACTAAAATAAATAAAAGTAAATATATCTTTATTTTTTTTTCCATACTAATTCCCCCCTATGTCTATTTATATGCACCTTTTATTTAATTAAAACTGAGAGCCAATTTTTTTAATAAAAAAAGATGGCCCCTGCCATCTTCATCTAAAAATTATTTCTATATTTTCAAAACCCATACTTTTAAGTAAAGAATCTAGTATTTCTTTAGTGTTTTTTTCAGCATCATTTAATAAACCCTTATCTACAATTTCTTTTTCTGTTTTTTCCTTTTCATCTATTAATACATCATATAAATCTTCAAAACTTAATTTGTTAAAAACTGAACTTTTTTCATCGTAAATATATACATCTTCTTCTATTATAACATTGTCAAAGACCTTAGGCTTGTCCAATGTAATTTTAACAGTTTTAGTATCTATAATTTCAGTTTCCACAGAATTCAAATCTACTCCAGCTTTAATATATCCACTATATTTAATGAGAAAGGATTTACTAGTAAATGGGATATTTAATCCAGATACTTTTTTATTATCTTTAAAACTTACTACATTGGTATAATTGTATTTTACTGTGGATAGCTCAAGTATTCTAGACAATTGTTCTTCAATAGTATTAGATAATAGTTCCACTTCCCTTTTAAAAGAAAATTTAATATAAAAAGAAAAACCTAATATAATTGCAACAATTAATAGAGATATTAAAGTATTTCTCTTCCATCTTTTCATGCAATCACCTCGAATAATAAATAACTCCCTTAAATTTAAAAAGGGAGCTGCAAATTTTATTTATCTGGATTATAAATTTGATATATGCCATAGATAGAAAAATTTTCCCTTGTTAATAATTCTACCATTGTTGGTATCTGTTGTACAGTAATATTTAATTCAATTCCATTATATTTTAAAACCATATCATCTGGTTCAATCATATTAGATTCATTAATTGTGTCTATAAGTTTGTTTTCAATTGAAGGTACATCCATGCCACCAATCATAAAAAAAATCTTTTCTTTTGTGTTAGAGTAATCACGAGGATTTATTCTGTTAATTAATAATATTTTGTTCATAATCATATCTCCTTCCATATAATAATCCCCTATACTTTTCTTTACCCATTTTAATCATAATATTCACATTTTTATTGTTTTTTATTTTTTATTTTTTATTTTTATTATAGGCCCCACAGCTTAATACTACACCTATTGAATAAAATAAGCTACTATATTAAAATTATATTAGTATCAAAATTTGTAAATGGAGAGATATATATGAAAAAACATGTAGAACAATTGTCAGTATCTCCTTTGTTTAAAGATTTAAATTTAAAAGATATTGAGAATATATTGGAGAAAATTCCCTATGAAATAAAAAAATATAATAAAGGTGAAGTAATAGCCATTGAAGGAGAAAATTGTCATAGTCTAGGTATTGTGCTAAAGGGAGTAATTGAGATACAAAAAATATTTCCTTCAGGACAAATTATGACTATTAATAATTTTAAAGAGGGAAATATTTTTGGAGAATCCCTAGTGTTTTTAGATGAGCACACTTATCCTGCTACTATTACTGCAATGGAATATTCAGAAATAATGTATATTGAAAAATCAAATATAATAAAACTTTCAGTATTAGATACAAGAGTATTAACTAATTTTGTGTCCATATTATCCAGTAGAATTTTAATGTTAAATAATAGAATATCCAATTTGTCACAAGACAGTATTCGAAAAAAAATTGCCAATTATTTATTATTTGAATACGAAAACCAAAAAAGCCTATTTATTGAACTTCCCTTTTCTAGAAAAAAAATGGGGGAATTATTAAATGTCCCAAGACCTTCCCTTTCAAGGGAATTAACCAATATGAAAAACGAGAGAATTATAGATTTTGATAGAAATACTATAAAAATATTAAAATTGGATTTATTAGAAGAAGCCCTATGGGATTAGTATAATTTTTATCAATGTAAATATTTTTACTATAGATATTTTTTATTTTTAACTCCTTTTATCAAGCTATATAATTATATATGTAGCTAACAATATAAAAGGAGGTTTTTTTATGAATGATAGACGTAAAATGTTTATCTATGGAGGAATAATAGGACTTATTGCTGCCATATTAATGAAATATGGCAATCCTGGAAACATGGGTATATGTGTAGCATGTTTTTATAGGGATATTGCTGGAGCATTGGGACTACATAGGGCTCCAATTGTTCAGTATATAAGACCTGAAATCATTGGATTTATACTTGGGGCTTTTATTATAGCTGTAGCAAAAGGAGATTTTAAATCCAGAGGTGGCTCATCCCCACTAATTAGATTTTTCTTAGGTTTCTTTTTAGTCATTGGGGCATTAGTATTTTTAGGCTGTCCTCTTAGGATGATTCTAAGGCTTGCCAATGGAGATTTAAATGCATTAACTGGATTATTAGGTTATTTAATTGGAATATTTATAGGAATACAGTTCTTAAAAAAAGGTTATACTTTAGGCTCAGCTGGAAATCAGCCTAAAATTTCAGGATTCATAATGCCTGTAGTTGCTATAGCACTGTTAATCTTTTTAATTATAAAACCAGATTTCATATTTTTCTCA
Organism: Tissierellia bacterium; assembly: GCA_012799055.1. Classification (GTDB taxonomy): domain Bacteria; phylum Bacillota; class Clostridia; order Tissierellales; family Tepidimicrobiaceae; genus JAAZMA01. The sequence continues at coordinate 1,253 of JAAZMA010000025.1, read as the reverse complement.
GAAGAAGGTCCTGGTTCTATGACTGCTCCCGTATTACTAGCTTTGATTTTAGGAATGGTAGTAGGTGCTATTCTTCAAAGAAGTCGAATTTGTACTGCTGGTGCCTTTAGAGATATGATGTTAATTAGAGATAGTCATTTCCTATGGGGAATTATTGGCATATTTGTTGTAAATCTTATAGCAAATTTAGTTTTAAATTTTGAATCTTTTAATTTAGGTTTTGTAGACCAACCAGTAGCCCATGCAGATCATATATGGAATATTTTAGGAATGATACTAACTGGGATTTGTTCAGTACTATTAGGGGGTTGTCCTGTAAGACAAACCATATTAGCTGGTGAAGGAGATGCAGATGCTGGTATAACTGTTTTAGGAATAATCATTGGTGCTGCTTTTGCTCATAATTTTGGTTTAGCTTCTAGTCCAAAAGGTGTAACTAGCAATGGCAAGATTGCAGTTATAATTGGAATAGTTGTAGTTTTAGTAATTGCCATATCTGTAGTAAAAGAAAGAAACTGTAAACTTCAAAAAAAGGAGAGTGAGATTCATGGCTAAAATTGTAGACGCAAGAGGTAGATCCTGTCCCGAGCCAGTAATTATGACTAAAAATGCTATTGACTCCAATCCTAACGAAGCAATAAAAGTAGTAGTAAATGCATATGTAGCTGTAGAAAATATTACTAGATTTGCCAAAAGTAAAGGATATAAAGTAAATGTAGAAGAAAATGGAGATGAATATACTTTAGATATTAGAAAATAGGTGGAAAAATGAAGGATTATTGTGTAGTAACATTTGAAATAACCCAACATGCCTTAATCTTTGAAAAAAATATGAAAGAATTAGGCTATGATGTAAAATTAATGCCTGTACCAAGACAGGTTAGTTCTAGTTGTGGAACTGCTGCTAAAATATCCTGCGATAAAAAAGAAGAAATACTAAATATATGTAGTGAGAAAAAAATTCCCGTAGAAGGGTTCCACAAAATAGAACACAAGAAAAAATCTTGGTTTTGAATTATTACAATTGTATTACAAAATTAAATTACTATTGTATTTTTTCCCAATTCTTATATAATGTATTTATATTATGAAATTTTGAGAGGAGGTCGTGAAATGAACAGAATAAGAATGTATCAAATTAAAGAAAATTTAAAATTAATATTAACACGACCTATGATCAAGATTTAAAATTTTTAGACTATTAAACCATAGGCGTGTTTGCCTATGGTTTTTTTATGACCTATATCCCATTT
>JAAZMA010000251.1 GCA_012799055.1 Tissierellia bacterium | reverse complement strand
TAGGTATTTATTTTAGATATTCATTTTTCTAGAAATTTGATATCTTTATTTTGTGTACCCTTTTTTAAGAACAACTTTTAGTTCTCGCTAAACTTTCACTTGGATTCCACTTTCCATTCTTGAAACTTATTTTTGAAGGATCTATATTCCTATTATTCAGTTTTTAGAAAGAGTTTCGCAATTACTTAATTTAATCTATTATTAAGAATACCTTATAAATCCTCTTTTACTTCATCTTCTTCAGACAATCCTTCTTCAGTTTTGTTTTTCTTAAACTTATTCAAAAGCATTTTAATATCATCATCCACAAATCTATGTTCTATTTCTTCCACATTAAATCCAACAATTTTAAATGCTAATTGGGTGAAAAGTCCTCCTCCAACTGCCATAATCAGAGTACCTATGCCTATACTACCTCCAAGGAAATATCCAGCAAGAAGTGCTATAGATTCTATAGAGGCTTTAATTAAGGCTACAGGTTTTTTGGTTTTCTTTGTTAATGCTATCATTAATCCGTCTCTAGGGCCTGAACCCAGGCCTACACTGACATAAAGAAAAATGCCAAATCCTAAAATTAAAAGTCCTATTAGCATCATTAATAGAGAGGGGAGAAAATCCTCAAATTTAGGTATTAAATCATTTAACATTAAAATATCTATAAATACTCCAAGAAATATCATATTAGATAAAGTTCCCCAACCAACTCTTTCCCCCATTATAGTATCTAATATGACAATAAAAATTCCCAAAAGAATATATACTTTTCCAATAGTTAATCCTGTTAAATTAGACAAACCTTGATGGAAAGTATCCCAAGGGGATAGGCCTAAATCTGCATTTATTGTCATAACAATACCTATAGCACATACAAAAAGACCTATGTACAATCTCAATACAGTTGAAATAACTTTTTTCATAAAAATTCTCCTTTGCAATATGACTTCCTTATATAACTATATCACTTTAACACCTTTAAAGGAACAAAATTTTTGTCAAATGTTATTTAATATATCTCTATGGGTATCTTATATTTAGACTTATTGTTTAAAATTAGGAATATATTAATATATAAACAAAAAGATTAGGAGGATATATGGTGAAAAAGCTTTCTATAATGATTATAACAATATTAATGCTATCTATACTATTAATAGGCTGTGATAGCAATAGACAAAGTACTCAGGAGATAGATAATGATAAATTAAATATAGTTGCAACTACTACTATAATTGGGGATACGGTAAGGAAAATTGGTGGAGATAAGATTAATTTACAAGTTCTAATGGGACCAGGTATTGACCCTCATCTATATAAGGCTAGTGCAGGAGATGTAAACAAAATGCAAAAGGCTGATTTACTAATTTATAATGGTTTACATTTAGAAGGTAAGATGGGGGATATTTTTGAACAATTGCAAAAAACTAATAAAAACACCTATGCAGTTGCAGATGTTATAGATCCAAATAATCTAATTGAATCTGAGGAATTTGCTGGATCCTATGATCCTCATATTTGGTTTGATGTACAATTATGGATGGAAGTGGTAGAGGGGATTAAGGATACTCTAATAAATATAGATCCGGGAAATAAGGATTATTATAGTGAAAATACCCTAAGGTATTTAAAAGAATTGGAAGATCTCAATAATTATATAAAATCAAGAACAGATGAATTACCAGAAGCTAAAAGAGTACTTATTACAGCACATGATGCTTTTAGTTACTTTGGAAAGGCCTATGGCTTTCAGGTGAAAGGCTTACAAGGCTTAAGTACAGCTACAGAAGCAGGAACAGCTGATGTGAGGGATCTAGCTGACTTTATTGCTACAAGGGAGATCCCTGCCATATTTATTGAATCTTCAGTGCCATCTAAAAATATGGAGGCTTTAAAAAAAGCAGTAGAATCTAGAAATTTTAGTGTAGAAATAGGGGGAGAATTATTTTCTGATTCCCTAGGGACTCCAGGAACAGAAGAAGGTACCTATATTGGAACTGTTAAACATAATATAAATACAATAGTAGATGGATTGTTACAATAAGGAGGTATTATAATGGAAGATTATATAGTAAAAGTCAATGATATGACAGTTGTATACCATAAAAAACCCGTTTTATGGGATGTGGATCTTAAAATACCCCCAGGATTATTAATGGCAATAGTGGGACCAAATGGAGCAGGGAAATCCACTTTAATAAAAGCTATGTTAGGCTTAGTTAAGCCGACTACAGGGAAAACTACCTTTTGGGGTGATTCATATGAAAAACAAAGGAAAAAAATAGGATATGTGCCCCAACGAGGTTCTGTAGATTGGGATTTTCCAACAGATGTATTAGATGTAGTTACCATGGGAACCTATGGAGAATTAGGCTGGATAAAAAGAC
>JAAZMA010000108.1 GCA_012799055.1 Tissierellia bacterium | reverse complement strand
GTCCCTCTTGCACTAATTCCCATTTAAATATTCATACTTTTTATCTAAAGGTTCTATAGACTTAATTATACTACCACCAAGACATACTTCATCTTGATATAATACAGCTACCTGTCCAGGAGTTACAGCTTTAACTGGGTAGTCGTATTTTATATGAAGTTCTCCACTATCTAATATATCCACAGTTACTGGAATATCTTTTTGTCTATATCTAAATTTAGCAGTACATTTTAAAGGCATATTAGGTGCTTTTTCTAATATCCAAGATGGAGATTCCCCTATTAAAGATGTGGAATAAAGAGCAGGGTGCTTTTCTCCCTGGGCTACATAAAGTATATTTTTCTTTAAATTTTTCCCTGCTACAAACCAAGGTTCTCCAGTGCCAATTCCTCCTATGCCTATACCTCGTCTTTGGCCTAGAGTATAGTGAATAAGCCCACTATGTCTGCCTATTTTATTTCCATCTACATCAATAATATCTCCTTCTTTTGCTAGAAGATATCTATCTAAAAATTCATCAAAATCCCTTTCTCCTATAAAACAAATACCTGTAGAGTCCTTTTTCTTGGCAGTAGCCAAATTATTTTCCTCAGCTAGTCTACGGACTTCCTTTTTTTCTAAATGGCCTATGGGGAACAATGTTCTAGATAGGGCTTTTTGGCCTATTCTAGATAAGAAATAGCTTTGATCCTTATTATTATCCTCACCTCTAAGTAGATAATAATATCCATCTCTTTCTTCTACCTGAGCATAATGGCCCATAGCAATATAATCTGCATCTAATTTCAAGGCATAGTCTAAAAAGGCATTAAATTTTATTTCTTGATTACACATTACATCTGGATTAGGTGTTCTACCTTTTTTATATTCATCTAGAAAATAGGTAAAGACCCTATCCCAATATTCTTCTTCAAAATTTATACTATAATAGGGAATTCCTAGCTGGTTTGCAACTTTTCTAGCATCTTCAGAATCTTCTGTAGCTGTACATACTCCATATTCGTCTTTTTCATCCCAATTTTTCATAAAAAGTCCAATGACTTCATAACCAGCTTCCTTAAGTAGAAGTGCAGAAACTGAAGAATCAACTCCACCACTCATACCAAGTATTACTCTTTTTTTCATAAAAACTTTCCTTTCTTTATATAAACTTATTATTTATTTTTACCAATTATATTATAAATATTTTTCATTTGTCCTTGCCATCTAATATATTATCATAAATAGATGAAATTATCATTAAAATCTTGGGAGCTATTTAGCCTCAAACAAAAGGTATTGCATACTTATTAGACACAAGGGGACAGTTCTTCTGTGTTCAACTTAAGGACACAGAAGAACCGTCTTCCTGTGTTGAGGATAATGTTATTCTGCACAAAGTGAAGGATCCTAGACCCCAAAGCTAGACCCAAACAATTGTCAATTGACAACTGTCTACCCTTGACAAGCCTTTATAAAAACTATATAATTCCATATATTAGAGGGAGTAACTTTCCACTTTGGAACCAAAGTCGTCATCACGGATAATATCCCGGCTTTGGTGGCAAATTTGCTTAGTGAGACTCTAAGGTTTATTTCCCATAGAATAAATCTTAGGGTCTTTTTTATTGTATTGGGAAAACTAATTTATAAAAGGAGAGATAATATGGAAGAAATACTCTATGCTACTCTTACTAATTTTTCCACATGGATTTTATTGGTAATCATTGCTATTTCTTTATATGTATTAGGTAAGGGGGCAGATATTTTAGTAGATGAGGCAGTTAATTTATCTATTCGTTGGGGTGTTCCCAAACTAGTTGTTGGAGCTACTATTGTAAGTTTAGGTACCACACTACCTGAGGCTACAGTTTCAGTACTAGCTGCAATAAAAGGCAATCCAGATTTAGCCTTAGGGAATGCCATTGGCTCCATTATTGCAAATACAGCATTAATTATTGGACTTGCAGCAATAATAGGGAGATTGCCTGCAGATAAAAAATCTGTTAAAAGACAAGGTAATATTCAAATACTATCAGCAGCAATTTTTACTATTATGGCATTGCCTTTTTTCTCAAAAAGTGAAACTGGGATAATTACTCAAAAAATGGGTATAGGTCTGGTAATACTCCTTATTATATATATAATAGGCAGTATACAATATGCAAGGAATTCTAACCATGAGAATTCCAATAATACTAGTGAAGAAGAACAGTCAGCAATTCTAACAATTTTTAAATTAGCCATAGGTATAGTTCTTGTGATTTTATCTTCAAAAGTTTTGATTCCTACAGTGGAGATTACTGCAATTCGTGTTGGAGTCCCACAAAGTGTAATTGCAGCTACCTTAGTAGCTTTTGGTACATCTTTACCAGAACTTGTTACAGCCATAACAGCTGTACGACAAGGCCATGGTGAATTGGCAGTGGGAAATATTATAGGGGCAGATATACTGAATATACTATTTGTAATAGGTAGTGGGGCAGCAGTTACAAAGGAAGGTTTAGTAGTACCAGCTAATTTTTATATATTAGAAATACCAGTAATGCTAATTGTGTTAGTATCCTTTAATATTTTTGCTAGGAACAAAGATGGTATTATAAGTAAATTAGAAGGATTATTTTTAGTAGGAATATATATATTGTATTTAGTAATGAATTACATTTTATTATAAGAGACAGCCATTTTTAAGGCTACTTTTGAAATTTAATGTTTTAAATTTTTAAAAAAAGTTGTTTGTTTATTATCAACCTGGGTAATATATATATGGACAAAAAGGAGGGTTGATTTTATGACAAAAATATTAATATCACCTAGTAAGTATATTCAAGGGAAAGGTGAAATGAAAAGAATTAAAGAAAGAGTAGGGGATTTGGGAGATTCATTCTTCATTATTATTAGTGAATCTGGTTATAAAAGATTTGGAGAAAGCATTATGGAAAGTTTTGATGAATCAGATAATGTTTATTTCGCTAAGTTTAACGGAGAATGTTCAAAAGTAGAGATAGATAGGCTTAGTGCTGAATTTAGAGAAAAGGGTTCAAATGTAGTTATAGGTGTAGGTGGAGGTAAAATTCACGATACTGCAAAAGTAGTTGCGTATTATGAAAAAGCTCCAGTAGTAATAGTTCCTACTATTGCCAGTACAGATGCACCTACTAGTGCAGTTTCTGTATTATATACAGAAGATGGAGAATTTGACGAATATGTATTAGTACCTAAAAATCCAGATATAGTCTTAATAGATGTAGATGTAATCGCTAAGGCACCTGCTAGACTATTAGTAGCAGGCATGGGAGATGCATTAGCTACTATGTTTGAATCTAGAGCAGC
>JAAZMA010000005.1 GCA_012799055.1 Tissierellia bacterium | reverse complement strand
AATGTAGATATTAGTGCAGTTAAGGGAATTGTAAGTACTAGTCCAATGCTTCCTGATAGGGACCTTACTATTTCTGTAGCTATTATATCTAGATTAATAATTTTAACTAAGGATGTTTCATAGGCCATAAATAACAATAATAAAGGTATGGAGCTACCAGCATAAGCCAATATAAGGGTATTGGTCATAGTACCCATTATATCTTTTCCCACATTCATACCTGCATTAAACAATTCTTTTCTACTTAAGTCTTTATTTGCATTGTGAATTTCTTCTATGGAGGAGGCAATAGACATCCCCACATCCATTATGGCTCCCAAGGCTCCTAAAATTATTCCTGAGAATAATAGGGCTTTAAAATCGAAATCTATATTTTGAGGAATATACATTAACATAGTGGCTTCTTCTGCATTTAGCCCTGTTAGTTTTACTTTACTACCTACAATATAGGCAATTAGTCCTGCAATAATTACTCCTGAGCTAGTGCCAATAATAGCTGCCAGACTTTTATTATTAATACCTCCTATTACAAACATAGTTATTATAGTAACTAATACAGATATAATTACAGATATAGGTATAGGATTAATTCCCTTTAACATTAAAGGAAGTAAAATCTTTAATACCATAAATACAGTTATTCCTAAAGTAATCACAGCTTTTACACCTTGTTTTCCACCTATTAGAATAATTAATAGTATAAAAATGCCTAAAAGTATATATATATGGTCAGCACGAATGTAATCAGATATATAAATATCCATATATTGATTTTCAAATTCTTCTATCCCTACTATAATTTTGTCTCCTGGTTTTACTTCTATATTGTAAGCAATATTATCTGATAGTTCATTTTCTATTTCAAATATTTCATCTTTGTATTTACCACTTAAAATTTTAAGTTTTACATATTGAGTTTGTGATACAAAGCCATCACTTATTTCTTTTTCCTCTTCATTTTCTACTTCTAACACAATTGCCCTTTCCATATGGGACTCTACAGGTTCTAAAAATTCACCATAAGTATTTAGGGGAAATAAAACAATTAATAGTAAAATACAAATAATTTTTTTCATAATTTACCTCCAAAATTTAATTAATAATATATTATCACATTTTTCCCCTTCCATGACCATGTCTATATCTTCTTCTATTACAATTTGGGCAATAATTATTGTCCATATCACAAAGAATATAGTCTCCACCTTGAATTTTAAGCATTTTTCCATTTACCAAACTATCTGCTACTTTTTTCTTTGCTTCACTATACATTCTCTGTACTGTAGAACGGGCTACTTCCATTCTTTCTGCACATTCTTGTTGTTCTAAACCTTCTAAATCTATTAAACGAATTACTTCATATTCTTCAATGGAAAGTATTATTGTTTCATTATTAATTGCTCCATTTAATGGGCCAAATACCTTATAATTTGGCATAGTACAAACTCTTCTTTTTTTTCTTGGTCTCATAGTATCATCCTTTCTATATATATTTTACCATAATAAAAGGATGGTTAAACCATCCTTTTATTATTCCTCATCTGATTCTTCTAATATTTGTCCTAATTCTTTTATTCTAGATTCTAAATAAGCTTTTTCTTCTTCTAAAAAGGCCTTTTCTTCCTCTAGAGAAAAAGGGTAAAATCCCCTACCATATCCAGCCCCATATCTTCTTCCATAGCCAGCTCTACCACCATATCCTCTGCCACATGGGCCCATACCTTTACCAGTTCTTGGTCCCATGTCACAAGGTCCCATTCCGTTAAATCTTGGCATTGTATCCCTCCTTTGTGTTTTGGGCATATGCCCGTTATAAATAATATAGCATAGTAATGGGTATATGTCAATAACTATTTTAAAAAATTGGGATAGGCCTTCATATTTTAAATAAATAAAAAGCACTATCCCTAAATTAAGTTATTTCAATAGGTATACAAAGCCTAAAATTTAACTAGTCTTCACAATGGCCTTGGTGGGCATGTTCATCACATATGGTACCAGTAGATTTTAACTCTCCTTTTAAGTATTCTAATGCTACTTTATTACAATCACCACTGGCTCCTACTATTACTTCTATATTATTATTAGAAAATAATTGTTGAGCTGAGGCACCCATACCACCAGAAACTATAGTATTTACTCCTTTTTCATTGAGAAATACTGGTAAAAAACCTGGTCTATGACCTGGATTTGGTTCAAATTTATGGTTTAAAATTTCTCCATTTTCAATTTCGTAAATCATAAAACCTTCACAATGTCCAAAATGTCCACTTACTCTATTGCCATCTGCTGCAATTGCAATTTTCATTATTATCCCTCCTGAATTTTTAAATAGTTTTCTTTGATTTCACTCCACATCTTCCTAATAGCCAAATTGGCTATGCTATTTTCATAATGGATTATTGGTTTTAAATTATTAATAGATTCCATTACCATTTCATCATAGGGAATTTTCCCTACCAATGGAATTTCATTTTTTTCACAATAATCTTCTATTTCCCTTGTGATTTTTTCATTTATATTGTATTTGTTTATACAGGCTAGTGCTGGTATACTAAAATGTTTTGTAAGTTCATGTATTCTAATGAAATCTTCTAGGCCAGATTTAGTAGGTTCTGTAACAATTAGTGTCCAATGGTTGGCTGTAATGGAGGCTATTACTGAACAACCAATGCCTGGAGAACCATCTAATATAGTAAGACCTTCTTTAGTTTCATATTTTTCTCCTTTTCTTCTCATTCTAGATATAAGTAGTCCTGAACCATCTCCCCCAATTTCCATATCTGCCCAAATTATATTTCCATGGGGAATTTTTGTATCATAAATATCAGCTGTTTTCTCTTCTACAAAGTCTATGGCATTTACTGGACAAACTACACTACAAGCTATGCAGCCTTCACATTTTAATTCATTTACTATACCTTTGTCTATGGCATTAAATTTACAAACCTTATTACATAGTCCACAACTGGTACATGTATTTAAGTCCACCTTTGCTACTTTCCCACCAGAGAAATATTCTCTGTCTATATTTTCCCCATTATAATATAAGTACATATTAGAAGCTTCCACATCTCCATCTATTCTAAGGGCACTTTGTTCTAATTCTGCTATAGAGGTGGCAATAGTGGTTTTCCCTGTGCCTCCCTTTCCACTTACTATGGCTAATCTCATAGTAACACCTCCTCTATATTTTGGATAATATGTGAAAATGCCTCTTTAACTTCTTCAATTTCTAAAAGGGTTTCTCCCCTAGAGTAATGTTCTGCTATTTCCCTACTATAGGGAATAGTGCCTAATAAATTTATTTTTTCACTTTTTATATATTCATCTAAATAGTTGTTTCCCTCATCTAGTTTGTTAATAATTAGACCATGGGGAATGTTTAAATTATTTACTAATTCTACTGCCATTTTTAAATCGTGAAGACCAAAGGCAGTAGGCTCTGTAACTAAAATGGCATAATCTCCATGATGTAGTACATTTACCACATTGCAAGAAGTACCTGGGGGAGAATCCAATAGATTTATTTCTTCCTTTGGCAAGTCTCCTAGTAATTGTTTTAGTACTGGCACTGCCATAGGTTCCCCTATATTTAAAATTCCCCTTTT
>JAAZMA010000096.1 GCA_012799055.1 Tissierellia bacterium | reverse complement strand
CTAACATTTCACTAGAAGATATTTCTATGGTCCTTGGCAAACCTGTAACTAGATTTCTCCCTCTGATTTCCATAAATACCTCTACTTCTCTAGGATATGCTGTCCCAATATTAATTTTCAATTCTTCAGCTGTACGTTCTCCAATCATCATATTGTGTTTTTTTCTAATATATCTAGTAATAGCCTCATCACAATCGTCTCCTGCAATTCTAATAGACCTAGAAACAACTATTCCTCCTAGAGAAATAACTGCCACATCTGTGGTACCTCCCCCAATGTCTATTATCATATTGCCATTTGGCTTTGTAATATCTAAGCCTGTACCAATAGCTGCAGCAATAGGTTCCTCTATTAAAAAAGTTTTGCTAGCTCCTGCATGATTACTAGCCTCTAATACCGCCCTTTTTTCCACTTCAGTTATTCCCGTTGGTACACATATAATAACCCTTGGTCTAAATAATCTTTTTCCTATGGCTTTATTATAAAAATATTTTAACATTTTTTCTGTAATACTATAATTAGAAATTACCCCATCTCTCATGGGACGAATTGCCCTAATATTTCCTGGAGTTCTTCCTAACATACTTCTAGCTTCTTCTCCTACAGCAAGAAATTGTCCTGTATTTTGATCTATGGCTACTACAGAAGGTTCGTTTAAAACAATTCCCTTATCCTTAGCGTACACTAAAATACTAGCAGTTCCTAAATCTATCCCTAAATCTGTTCTAAAAAAGCCCATTTCAGTATTACCCCCCTTTAACTACCACTTATAATAATAATATCATAACATATAAATATTTCTATATAAATCTAAAAATTCCTTCTTTTTTTGTATTATTTTACAAGATAAAAGCACTTTAGATTAATCTAAAGTGCTTCTTGTTCTTGCTTATATTTTAATTGAGTGGCCTTTCCGCCCCTAATATGCCTCTCAGCTTTGTTTTTTTCCAATACCTGTTTCACCATAGTAGCTATAAGAGGGTTTATCTTGGGAAGCCTTTCTGTAACATCCTTATGGACAGTACTTTTGCTAACTCCAAATACACCTGCAGCTTTTCTAACTGTAGCTTCTTCAGATATTATGTATTTAGCAATTTCTAAAGCTCTTTCTTCTATATAATCCTTCACTTATATTTAACCCCCTTTGGAATTAATTTTGGGATTTAATCTTTGTAAATATTTATGCATATTGTATTCTTAATAGAACAAATATCTAATTTTAAATATTCATCCTATTTATTAAATGAAAACTTTGGTAAATAATTTAAGGGATTTTGATTTATACCACTTTCTATTACTTCAAAATGTAAATGGGGCTTCTCCAACATTTCAATAGGAGCTGTTTGGCCAATGGTCCCAATAATATCCCCTTTATTAACATTTGAACCTTCCATTACTTGTGTCCCTTCAGATAAATTTGCATATTTAGTCAATAGTCCATTTCCATGGTCTATTATTATTACTATTCCCCATAATTCATCTCTATATACCTCTGTAATTGTGCCAGCTAATGCTGCCCTAACCTCTGTCCCTTCTGATGCTAAAATATCTATTCCATTATGATTTGTCCATTCTTCTAAGGTCTTTGAATAAATTAAATTTCCACTGGTGAAATTTAGCCCTATTTCACCATCTACAGGTTTAACCATGGTTTCTAATTTTGTGGAAGATACTGCATCTACTAAAGTGTAATTTGAATCATTTGGTTTTTCCTCTAATTCTTCTTCCTTCTCTTCATTTTCCTCTTGAGTAGTTTCTTCCTGAACAGTTTCCTCCTGTTCAGTTTCTTCCTGGCTTTCTTCAAAGGTTTCTTGGAGTTCCTTATCCCTTATATAATTATCTATATTTAACTCCTCTTCCATTCTACTTATTTGTAAATAAGGCTCTTCCTCATTTAGAATAATAAAGTCTTCTTCTTCCTTTATTTCCTTCTTACTTGAATCTTCAGTATTTCCTCTTGAAACCATCATAATAGATGTGATTATTAGTCCTATTCCAAACAATAAAATTATATAAAAATCTTTTTTTCTTTTCATTCCCCCACCTCCATTAGGTATTATTTCCACAATTAGTTATTTAATACATAAATAAATGAAAATTTTTTCTATTTTCTTTATAAAATTTCCAGTAATATAAATCTATAATTTTGCATAATATACTTATATACTAAGGCAAAGAGGGGGAAAAAATGAAAAAAATTGGTATATACACTTTAATAGTGCTTATAATTACTATATTTATACCAACAATAATTGTTACAAGTTTTAATTTTGTTCCTAAAGGTGAAAATATTAATATAAAGCCTAAAGTAATTGAAAAAGAAAATAAAAATAAGGGCAATTTAGTCCTGGATAATGAATATAAATTTGATGGCTCCATTGTGGTATATAATACTAGAAATCAACAAGTACAAAATATGCCTATTGAAGATTATGTAAAGGGAGTAGTTGCTGCAGAAATGCCAGGTGAGTTTCATATAGAGGCATTAAAAGCTCAAGCCATTGCCAGTAGAACCTATGCTTTAAGTAGAGCCATTAATTACCCAGAGGGACATCCAGACCATATAGAAGCTCCCCTTTGTACAGGCATTCATTGTCAGGCCTATTTGACTATAGATGAATTGGAGAATCTTCATGCTAAAGATTGGATGGATAAATATTGGCCTAAAATAGAAGAAGCAGTAAACTCTACAAAGGGACAGGTTCTTTACTATAATGATGAATTAATTGAACCATTATATCACTCTACCAGCGGAGGAATGACAGAAGATGCATTAAATGTATTTGCAATAGACAAACCTTATTTACGGTCAGTAGAAAGCCCCTATGAAGAAGAAGCACCAAAATTTAAAGCTTTAGTTACTTTAACAGGAGATGAATTTGTATCTAAATTAAGAGGAAAATACCCTAGTGCAAATATTACCAAGGAAAATTTACAAGATAAGATAAAATTAGTAGAAAAAACTCCATCGGGAAGAATAAAAAAATTAGCCATAGATGGAACAGTTATAAATGGTAGGGAAATAAGAGAATTATTTGAATTAAACTCCACAAATTTTAAAATTAGCTACAATCCTAAAACCAATATAATAGATATAGAAACCACAGGCTATGGCCACGGCGTAGGCATGAGCCAATGGGGAGCAAATGGTATGGCGAAAAAAGGTAATGATTTTGAAACTATACTTAAACATTATTATACGGGAGTGAAATTAGGGCAAATAGATTAGTAAATATTTGGGATAAATAACTAAATATCGGAACCCGGCACTAACTTACTAACTTATTGGTAAATATCAGCAAATATCTGAACTCGGCACCAAACTTAATGTAAGTTTTTGATG
>JAAZMA010000290.1 GCA_012799055.1 Tissierellia bacterium | reverse complement strand
ATGATACGGTTCACCTCTAATTATCCTAAACCCTCTATATACTTGTTCTAACAATATCATTCTCATCATTTGATGGGGAAAAGTCATTTTGGAAAAGGATAATTTAAAATCACTTTTTTCTATTATTTCCTTAGCTAAACCCAAAGAACCTCCAATTATAAAAACAATATCATTTACCCCATCTATCATTAAATTTTCCATTTTTTCTGCTAATTCTTCAGAAGACAGTGGTTTCCCTTCAATTACTAAGGAAATAATATATGAATTAGATGGAATTTTAGATAAGACTCTATTCCCTTCTTTGTTTTTAATTATATCTATTTCTCTGTCAGTTAGATTCTCAGAAGTTTTTTCATCTATTACCTCAACTATTTCTAAATTACAATATCTTGAAAGCCGCTTAGAATATTCCTTTATACCTTCTACCATATATTTCTCCTTTATTTTACCTACTGCAATTATTTTAATATTCATTTCATCCTCCTAAAAATACAATCTTCTCTATTGTATTATCAATAATATAAAATCTCATATTATTACTTTGAAAAACAAAATTAGGTTTAATAGATTCTATCCTATTGACTTTAAAAATTTCCTTTTTTAATTCTAAATTAGATACAATTAGTTTAGTACATTTTATCATACCATCAATATAGGCTTTTTTAAACATTATTATAATAATCTCTTCATAATTTATAGGAATTTTATTCCCTTTTAATCTGTTGCATTTTTTACAAGATAAAACTAAGTTGAAAATCTCTTTAGTTCCACCTTTACTTTTGGGAAAATAATGATCTAGGGTAATTTGCCTATATTTTAAATCTTTCTTACAATAAAAACATCTTCTCTTATCCCTTTCATAAATATAAAATTTGTCCCTATTTGATATATTCATATATTTTCACCTTTTACTTTAATAATATTTATTATAACACTTTTATCATTAAACTAAAAAGCTGCAGATACTTTTACAGTATCTACAGCTTTCTCCATTTTAATAAGTTTCAACAAATACTTCAAAATAGTCTATTGGGTGAGCACATGCTGGACATTTTTCTGGTGCGGATTTTCCCTTATGGATATATCCACAATTATTACATTTCCATTCTACCTCTTCATCTTTTTGGAACACTTTATTATTCTCAATATTTTCTAGTAATTTTTTAAATCTAATTTCATGCCTTTCTTCTACTTCTGCTATTTCTCTCCATACATAGGCTATTTGTGGGAATCCTTCTTCGTCAGCAATATCTGCAAACTTAGGATAAAGATCTGTCCACTCTTCATTTTCACCTTCAGCGGCAGCCTTTAAATTAGTTTTTGTATCGCCTAATGCCACAGGATATTCTGCATTGATTTCAACCATTTCTCCACATAAGTCTTCATTTAAAAACTTAAAAAATCTTTTGGCATGTTCTTTCTCGTTTTCTGCAGTTTCCATGAAAATATTAGATATTTGTACATATCCTTCTTTTCTTGCCTGAGAAGCATAGTATGTATATCTAGTCCTAGCTTGAGATTCACCTGCAAATGACTTCATTAAATTTTCTGCAGTTTTTGTTCCTTTTAATGATTTCATTAATAGCCCCCCTTATATTTTAAAAAATAATTAACAATAGCATAAAAACTTTATATAAAACTTTTAAATTCTAATCTTCAATCATATTATCTCTAAAAAACACGATTAAACCATAATTGGCTAAGATTTCCATGTATTGATCATGAGGTGAGCCTTCTAAACATTTTACCAATTCATCACTTTTATATCTCTCTTCATTTTTTCTAATTTCATTTTCAAAAACTTCTATAGCTTCTTCTTTAGTTTTTGCATTTTCTAACAATTCTCTATATCTATAGTATTCTTTGGCCAATTCATTTTTGAAATGTTCGTCTAACTCTGGATACCTATTTACATATTCCTTTAAAACTTCTTCCTTATCCTTAATCTTAAACATGGAATATCACCCCTTATGTTTTAATCCCAATTATATTATATATCTCATTTTTAGATAATTCAAGCATCTAAAAACATAATAAACAGTTTACCCATTTCCTAAAACCAAGATTCAACCATATCTAAAAGCTTAAAATTTGTTAAATCATAATGTAGTGGAGTAATAGTTATATAGCCTTTAGATAGATAATATCTATCAGTGTCTTCTTCTAAAGTTTTATCTTTCCTACCAATAAGTTTTAATACTTTTTCCCCATTTTCTTTATTGTTTTCCATATGATAATAATCGTATATTACACTGCCTATTTTACATACCTTTACCCCACTAATATCTCTACCATCTAAATATGGAGTATTTATACTAAGTATTATATTGTTTTTAATAAAGTCTTCCTTAGTTTTATTTAAAACATCCTTTCCATATTTAGCTGCCAAATTATAGTCTATCTTTCCATCTTTCCATTCTGCTGATAATGCCATGGCTGGTATATTGTATAGATTTGCCTCTATAGCTGCAGATACAGTACCTGAATATAATACATCCATACCTGCATTAAGACCTTGATTTATACCAGATATAACCATATCTATCTTTTCATCAATTAGTTTGTCTAATGCTACTCTTACACAGTCTGCTGGAGTGCCTGATACACTATAAGCCTTGGATTTTATTCCATCTAATTTCACTTCCTTCACTATTAGGGAATCGAATATAGTAATAGCTTGGGATTGGGCAGATTTTTGTTCTTCTGGAGCTATTATAGTTAATTCATAATCTTTTTCTAATTCCTTAGCCAATATATGTAAACCTTCGGCATGTATTCCATCATCATTTACTAATAATATTTTCATTTTTTCCTCCTAAAATTTTATTGTAAAATATATTATACCAAATTTTGTGATAAATAAAAATATAAATAAAAGGGACGACTATAAGTCGTTCCCCTTTTTGCTTAGTTAAATTATTATCCTTTAATTACACCAAGTGGTGTTAATTTTACAACTCTTTTAACTAAATCTTTTTGATTATCCATTACTTCTTCTATATCTTTATAGGCCATAGGTGCTTCTGATAAATCTTTTTTAAATCCTTTATAGACTATTCCTTCCATAGCCTTTTCTGCTTCTTCTCTATCTATGGTTCTATTGGCTTGCCTTCTAGACATCACCCTACCTGCACCATGGGAACAAGAGTGAAAAGATTCGTCATTTCCTAAACCTTCCACTATATATGATGGTGTACCCATAGAACCTGGTATAATTCCAAATTCACCTAAACCTGCCCTTGTAGCACCTTTTCTGTGAACTATAACTTCTTCTCCAAAATGTTTTTCTATTGCTGCATAATTATGATGAATAGAAACTTCTTTTAAAATTTTATTAGAACCTGTTTCTTCTTTAAAAATATTATAAAAATCTCTTAACAATTGTCTTCTATTTTCGGCTGCAAATTCCAATGCATAATTCATTGCCTGAAAATATTCTTGCCCTTCTTGGGAATCTATATAAAGTCCATCTAAATCTTGTTTTGGGGGAACTAATTTCAATTTTTTGTTTAATTCTTTTGCTATATTATTATAGTGTTCGGCTATTTTATAACCAAAATTCCTACTTCCCGAATGCACCATAAGCCATATATGTTCATCAGAACCTTTCTCTATAGACATAAAATGATTTCCCCCTCCAAGGGTTCCCAACTGATACCTAGCTGAATCTAATTCTTCCCTAATTATTTTTAAATTAGGTACCCTATTAAAACCTTCCCAGGACCTGGGACTTTTATGATGCTTAAAACCCATTGGTATAGTTCTATGGCTTCTATCTACAATATTTTCAATGGCTTCTCTTTTAATATTTTTAATATCTGTTTTAGCTGCAATAATTCCACAGCCTATATCTACACCTACAGCATTTGGTATAATAACACCTTTAGATGCTAATACTCCTCCTATTGGCATACCAAATCCCACATGGGCATCTGCCATTAAAGCTATATGAGAGTGGGCAAAAGGTAAATTAGATAAATTAACAGCTTGAGTTAATGCCTCCTCTTCTAATTCTGTTGCCCAAGATTTTATAGGTATTTGTCCCAAATTATAAATCTTCAAAATATCCCCCTTTCAATTTACAAAACTAAATACTTAGGTATTCTTTCACAAAAATTACAACTATGGGGACTTGCCCAATCAGTAAAAGAAACCTTTTCTAATTCATATATATCTGGCGGCTGTTCAAAAATTTCAACAAATTCTTCTATGGCTTCTTCTAAATGTTCATTACATACCACATACATAATCTCAACTCCATTTTCCATGGATAATTTATTTATATTATATTCATTAAGGTTGATTTTTATAAAGGCTTGATAATTATCAAGCCTTTAATTTATTTTACTACTGTGAATTCCATATTTATTAACATTTCCTT
>JAAZMA010000321.1 GCA_012799055.1 Tissierellia bacterium | reverse complement strand
ACTGCAATCCAGCCTCCTGCATTTTTTTAAGCTGTATCATTCTGTCTCTTAATTCAGCTGCTTTTTCAAAATTTAATTCTTCTGCTGCTTTTAACATAGCAGATTGTAAAGCTTCTATCATTGCGCCAATTTCTTCACCAGAAAAGACTTCTGCTTCATATTTTTCTTCATCTTCTAAAGCTATGGTTGCTTCTATTACATCCCTTACACCTTTTACTATGGATTTAGGAACTATATTGTGTTCTTTATTATATTTATCTTGTATCTCCCTTCTTCTATAGGTTTCTTCTATGGCTTTTCCCATAGATTTAGTTACAGTATCTGCATACATTATTACCTGGCCATTTACATTTCTAGCTGCCCTTCCTGTTGTTTGAATTAAGGAAGTTTCAGATCTTAAGAAACCTTCCTTATCTGCATCTAATATGGCTACTAAAGATACTTCTGGTAAATCTAAGCCTTCCCTTAATAAATTTATTCCTACTAAAACATCATATTTTCCCAGCCTTAAATCTCTAATAATCTCCATCCTTTCAATGGTGTCCACATCAGAATGAAGATAAGTTACTTTTATTCCAATTTCTTTAAAATAATCTGTTAAATCCTCTGCCATTCTCTTAGTTAATGTAGTTACTAATACTCTTTCTTCTCTTTCAGTTCTAATTCTAATTTCATTTACCAAGTCATCTATTTGATTATTTGTCGGTCTAACATCTATTTTGGGATCAAGGAGCCCTGTTGGGCGAATTATCTGTTCTACTATATTTTCACTATGTTTCAATTCATAAGGTCCTGGAGTGGCAGATACAAATATAATTTGATTTATAAGTCCTTCAAATTCCTTAAATTTTAAGGGTCTATTGTCTAAGGCAGAAGGCAATCTAAAACCATATTCTACTAAATTAGTCTTTCTAGATTTGTCCCCTTCATACATACCCCCAATTTGGGGAATTGTAACATGGGATTCATCTACTATAATTAGAAAATCATCAGGAAAATAATCTATTAAAGTATAGGGACGAGAACCTGCTGGCCTTCCTGATAAATGCCTAGAATAATTTTCTATTCCTTGACAAAATCCCATTTCTTTTAACATTTCAATATCGTATTTAGTCCTTTGTTCTAATCTTTGGGCTTCTAATAATTTTTCCTTCCCTCTTAATTCCATTAATCTTTCTTCCAATTCTTTTTCTATGGAAATAATAGCCCTATCTATTTTATCTTGAGAAGTGGCATAGTGGGAAGCAGGAAATATTGATACATGATTTCTAGCACCAATAATTTCACCTGTAAGATAGTTTAATTCTACTATTCTATCTATTTCATCTCCAAAAAATTCTACTCTAATGGTGTTATCACTAGAAGAAGCAGGAAATATCTCCAATATATCTCCCCTTACTCTAAAGGTTCCCCTAGTGAAATTTATATCATTTCTAATAAATTGGATATCTATTAATTCCCTCATTATTTCATCTCTATCTTTAACCATACCAGGCCTTAGGGATACCATTAAATTTTCATAATCTATAGGATCTCCTAAACCATATATACAAGATACAGAGGCTACTATAATTACATCTCTTCTTTCAAATAAGGAAGCTGTTGCTGAGTGTCTAAGTTTATCTATTTCATCATTTATAGAAGCATCTTTTTCAATATAAGTATCAGTTTGGGGTACATAGGCCTCAGGTTGGTAATAATCATAATAGGATACAAAGTATTCTACAGCATTGTTTGGGAAAAACTCTTTAAATTCACTGGCCAATTGATAAGCCAAAGTTTTATTATGAGCTATTACCAATGTTGGCTTTTGAACCTTTTCAATTATATTGGCCATGGTAAAGGTTTTTCCTGAACCTGTAACCCCCAATAAAGTTTGGTATTTTTTATTCTCCAATATGCCCTTAGACAAGGCATTAATAGCCTCAGGTTGGTCCCCTGTAGGTTTAAAATTAGATTCTATTTTAAATTTATTCATATTATCACCTCAGTTTGAACATTTGTTCCGTAATACTAATTATATTATATTAGATAAAAAAGTCAAAAGTTTTTTATATTAAAAATAGATTGAACATTTTTCTATAATATTATAAACTATTATGGAAGGAGGATATATTTATGAAGAAAATTTTATTCCTTTTGATTATTGTTCTTTTTACATCCCTATTAAATGGCTGTAACTCTGTGGATAAAAAGCCTTTTAATATTATGGAGAAAAGACATGAAGAAAAACTTAGTTTTCGAATTGAAAATATTGTATTATCAAAAGGATTCCAATCTACAGATCCTAATGTGGAAATACTTAAGAAAAACAATAATTTGAAATTATTGGCTTCCCTAGGTATAGTAGAAAGCTCTGGAGTTACCATAGATAAAATTACTAAATTAGACAATAATATAAACATATATATAAATAGACTATTAGATGAGGGTAAAGTACAATTAGCTATACCCCAAGTTATGATAGAAATACAAGAACCTATAGTGGAAAAACTGGAAAGTTTAAATTTCAATATTATTAATCAAAATTATGAGCCTATATATTTGAAATTTAATAAAAAACAAATATTAAATAATATATATTCACAATTTAAAATTTCTTCAAATACTATACCAACAGTTACATTGACTAAGCCAAAGGATACAATAATTTGGAATATATCTTTCCAAAATATTTATGACAAGGAAAATTATAAATCTCCATTAATTAATTTTAATGTAAAAGTGGATGCCCTTACTGGAGAAATAATTGATTCTAAAAAAGACAATATTTCAAGTTATATAGATGATGGACATTTATTAGATTATATACCTAGTAATCATATATTGTATAAAAAACAGGAAGTAAATAAGGATGGGGAGTTTGAAATTCTTTGGGTCTATGATATAAAAACAAATGAAAAACACAAAATATATACTTCTAAAAACAAAATTCAATCTGCCTTATTTAGTCCTGAAAATAATTATATTGCTATATTAGAATCAGATAATAAAGAATCAGATTTATATATTGTACCAAAAGAAAATAAAATAGCTTATAAAATTACACCTACTAATTATCTACAACCAAGACTAATGAAATGGAAAGATGATAATACCCTATATTTTATAAATATAGAAGAAAATCGTTCCACATTATTGACCTATAATACTAATGATAATGAACATAAACAGATTTTAACCATAGACTTTAAACCTGAAGAATTTGATTTTTCAGAGAAAGGCTTTATATTTGTTCAGGGAATAAAGGATACAATTAACAAAAAAATATTTATATCGGAAAATGGAGTAGATTTTGAAGAATTAGACATTGGGTTTAATAGTAAGTTTTATGATGAAAACACTATTGTTTATCTAAAAAATGTAGAAAAAGAAAATAAAAATATTTTACAAATATATAATATGGAGAGTAAAGAAAATAAAGATTTAGACTATAATATTTCTAATTATTTTTTATTAAATAATGAAAATATAGGATTTATTGAGAAGAATACTTGCAATAACGATTATACACTATATAGATACAATATGTCTCAAGGCTATGTATTGCCTATAGCTAATATAAATAGTGATAAAATCTATTATGACCAAGCTAATAATATTGGATATATAGCGTTAAATCCACCTTCTGAAGAAAATAAAAATCCATTAATATATTCTATAGATTTAAGTAAATTAGCTATTTCAAATTAAATTAGGCCTTATGACCAATTGTTAAGTTAATAGACCTTAGCCAATTATAAATTATGGTTCCTTCGTGGTTAAGGCTTATATTTTCCAAATTAGGATGATAATAATAAGGGGACATTTCTCAGAAAGTTTGACCATCTTATAGAGATATGCCCCCTTACTTTTTTGTTAATTGTCAATTCTTAAACCTTGCTTTCCTATTTCTAAATTTATCCAAAGCCCTCGAAATTAAAGAATCAGCTTCTTTTACTATATATTGGTATTCATTTGTATCCCCAACTGTTATTATACCTAAATTATTTATGCCATTTTTATAATCTTGAAATTCTTTTGTAGTTAGTTTTTTTTCTGGACTAAGTACTT
>JAAZMA010000144.1 GCA_012799055.1 Tissierellia bacterium | reverse complement strand
GGAACATGGTGGAACCATTAATAATCAATTAAAACGTCTTGGAGCTTCTTGTGATTGGACTAGAGAAAGATTTACCTTAGATGAGGGTTTAAGTAATGCAGTAGAAGAAGTATTTATTAGATTATATGAAAAAAATTTAATCTATAGGGGAGATAGAATAATCAATTGGTGTCCTTCTTGTAGTACAGCTATTTCAGATGCAGAAGTAGAGCATGAGGAAACTGAAGGTAAAATATGGCATGTAAAATATCCTTTAAAAGATAAAAGGGGATATATAACTATAGCTACCACTAGACCAGAAACCATATTGGGAGATCTGGCTATTGCAGTTAATCCAGAGGATAATAGGTATAAAGATTTAGTTGGTAAAACATGTATACTTCCTTTAATGAATAGAGAAATACCGATAATAGCAGATGAATATGTAGAAATGGAATTTGGTACTGGAGCAGTAAAAATAACCCCATCCCATGATCCTAATGATTTTGAAGTGGGAGAAAGGCATAATTTAGGTCAATGTATAATAATGAACGAAGATGCTACAATTAATGAGAATGGTGGAAAATATAGGGGACTAGATAGATATGAAGCAAGAAGAAAAATAGTTAAGGATTTAGAAGAATTAGGTCTTTTAGAAGCTATAAAAGATCATGAAAACAGTATAGGTCATTGTGAAAGATGCAATACAGTTGTAGAACCTTTAATTTCTAAACAATGGTTTGTTAAAATGGAACCTTTGGCTAAACCAGCATTAGAAGTTTATAAGGAAGGGAAATTAAATTTTGTACCTGATAGATTTGGGAAAATTTATGTCCATTGGTTAGAAAATATTAGGGATTGGTGTATTTCAAGACAATTGTGGTGGGGACATAGATTACCTGTATACTATTGTGAGGACTGTGATGAAATCATGGTAACTAAAACTAAGCCTGAAAGGTGTGCAAAATGTAATAGTACAAATATTTATCAGGATCCAGATACTTTAGATACTTGGTTTTCATCAGCTCTATGGCCTTTTTCCACTTTAGGATGGCCAGAGGAAACAGAAGACTTTAAATATTTCTTCCCAACAAATGTATTAGTTACAGGTTACGATATAATCTTTTTCTGGGTAATTAGAATGGTGTTTTCCAGCCTTGAACAAACAGGAGAAGTACCCTTTGAAGATGTGCTTTTAACAGGATTGATTAGAGATGAACAGGGAAGAAAAATGAGTAAATCTTTAGGAAATGGAATTGACCCATTGGATGTAATCGAAGAATATGGTGCAGATGCCTTAAGATTTACATTGGTTACAGGAAATACTCCTGGAAATGATATGAGATTTTATATGGAAAGGGTAGAAGCCAGTAGAAATTTTGCAAACAAATTATGGAATGCCACTAGATTTGTATTGATGAATTTAGATGAAAATATTGTAGGAGAAGACATAAACCAAAATTTATTAGAGGAAGAAGACAAATGGATACTATCTAGAATGAATACTGTAATAAAAGAAGTAACCTATAATTTAGAAAAATATGAAATAGGTATAGCAGCACAAAAGATTTATGATTTTACTTGGGATGAATATTGTGATTGGTATATTGAAATGGTAAAACCTAGATTATATGGAGAAAATACTACAAGCAAAGAGACTGCAGAAAAAGTGTTACTTAATGTATTAGAAAGTATACTAAAATTACTACATCCATTTATGCCCTTTATAACTGAAGAAATATGGAGGCATTTACCAAATAGGGACAAAGCATTAATAATTAGTTCCTGGCCCAAGTATGACGAAAAATTATATTATCCAGAATCGGAAAAAAATATGGCTTTTGTAATGAATGGAATTAGGGGTATTAGAAATGCAAGGCAGGAGATGAATATTCCCCCATCTAAGAAGGCTAAGATAATATTTGTAACTGAAGATGAAAATGTAATTAAAATGCTAAATTATGGGGAAAGGTATTTTATAAATTTAGCATCTGCTGAAGATATAGAGATTTTAGAAGATAAATCCACTATAAAAGGAGATAATTTATCAGTAGTATTAGATAAATGTGAAGCTTATATTCCATTAAAAGATTTAATAGATTATGAAAAGGAAATAGAAAGATTAGAAAAAGAAAAGGAAAAATTAGAAGGAGAATTAAAAAGAGTAAGGGGCAAATTATCTAATGAAGGCTTCGTTAATAAGGCTCCAGAATCAGTTGTAGAAGCAGAAAGGCAAAAGCAGATAAAATATGAAAGCATGATGGATAAAGTAGTCGAAAGACTGGAGACATTAAAATCTAATAAATAGATTATAGGGTGGTATATCCACCCTATTAAATTCTTATTGCTGATTTTCTTAAGATGGTTTAGAATATTTAATATAATATAAACAGAAAGAAGAGGGATTATATGGAGTATTTAGAAGCTATAAACTATATTAATGATAAAAATAAATTTGGCTCTAGATTAGGATTAGATACCATAGGCAAATTATTAGAATTATTAGGGAACCCTCATTTAGATATGAATTATATTCATATTGGAGGTACTAATGGGAAAGGTTCCACATCTTCATATATAGCTAACACACTAAAAGAAGCAGGATACAAGGTAGGATTATTTACATCTCCTTATTTGGAAAGATTTAATGAAAGAATATCCATAAATGGAGAGGATATACCAGATGATAAATTAGGTAAAATAACAGGAAAAGTAAAAGAAAAAATAGAAATAATGTTAAATGAAGGTTATGAACACCCTACTACTTTTGAAATTGTAACTACTATTGCATTTGTATATTTTAAAGAAGAAAATGTAGATTATACTATACTTGAAGTAGGATTGGGAGGAAGATCTGATTCTACAAATATAATAGAAAATTCTTTAGTATCAGTAATTACGACTATAGATTATGATCATGTAGAAATATTAGGAAATACATTGGATAAAATTGCTTATGAAAAAGCAGGGATAATAAAAGACAATGGTTTAGTAATTTCTTATCCTCAAGAGGAAGAGGCATTCAATGTATTAGAAAGAGTTTCCCAGGAAAAGGGAGCTAATCTGATTAAATGCCCAATGGAAAATATTATAATTAAAGAATTAAATGAATTTGGTGGGATATTTGATTTTAAATATAATAATCAAATGTTTAAAAATATAAAAATTAAACAATTGGGGAAATATCAGATTTATAATGCTACTTTAGCCTTATTTACATTACTTAATTTAAAGGATAGGGGAATTGTTCAAATTTCAGATGAAGAAATTAGAAGAGGATTTGAAAAAACTAAATGGAAAGGAAGACTTGAAGTACTTAAAAGAAATCCAAGTTTTTTAATTGATGGAGCTCACAATCTTCAGGGTGTAAAAACCTTAGTTAGTTCGCTTAAGTTGTTTAATTATAATAGATTAATTTTAGGATTAGGTATTTTAGGGGATAAAGATGTAGAACATATGGTAGAAGTATTGACTCCATTGGCTGATGAAATAATAATAACTGAGGTGAATATGCCAAGAAGATTAGAAGCTGAATCCTTAGAAAGAATAGTAAACAAATATAATAACAACACTCTTATAGAAAAAAATATAGAAAAAGCCGTTGAAAGGGCTTTTAATAAAGCTAATAAAGATGATTTAATAATTTTTGCAGGCTCCTTATATTTAATAGGGGATGTAAGAAAGATTGTACTTAAAAATACTTAGTTATATGTAACCCTTTTATTGAATAAACATAATAATATATTCTATAGGAGGGTTTTTTATGAGTATAGTTAAGTTTAATCCATATTCAAATTTAACAAATGAAGAATTAATAGATTTTGCTATAGAGGAAATAGATAAATTAAAAATTTTGTCCTATGGAGAAAATATTGAAGAATACGAAGAAGGGGCTAATCTAGTTAATCAATTGATTAGAGAGATTAAAAGGAGAAATTTATCTTTAAAAATTACACAATTAAGAAGTAGAATTTTATTATAAAAAGTATCACCTTAATTCTCTATAAAGCATAAATTATCTTATATAGAGGATGGGGGTGAAATATTGAAATTAAAGGGAAAAGTGTTAATTGCAAATACTGGTGAAGATACTTTAACATATTTAGATATTGAAAAAGGGGAAGTAATTGAAATTATAGACTTAAAAACCATAGGTAGTTCTCCTATTGGCCCCTATGAATTAATAAGCATAGATAATTTATTTGTATATTGTATTAATATATATGAAAATTCTCTATACAAAATTAATATGGAAAAAAGAAAAATAGTAGATACATTATATATAGGTACTTATCCCACTTGTATAAGTTTTTTCAAAAATTGTTTTTATATTGTCAATACAGACTCTAATTCAATTTCTGTAGTAGATGTTGAAAGCTTTTCCTTAATGGAAAGTATACCAGTGGGAGAAAAGCCAATGGATATGGAAATAGATGAAATAAATGAGAAAATATATGTAGCCAATAGTAATAACTCTAGTATTAGTAGAATAGATCTTAATAGCAACGAAAATATTATTATTAATTTGGAAAATAATCCATTAAAAATGATTTTAGAAGGAAATCAAATATATATATTATCTAATATAAATAATTCCCTTTTTCAGAAATGTAATATCTCTCTATTAGATTTGGAAACCTTAAAGGAAAAGAAGTTTATAGAACTTAATGGGACATTTAATACTATGATAAAAATCAATAGTAGTGAAATTATTTTCACCACAAACATTGACAATGGTTATCTTTATAGAATAGATATTAAAAAGAAAAATATATTAAGTAAAACTAATTTATTAGGATTACCTAATAAATTAGTTTGGGATGGAAATAGAATGGTTTATATTACCAATCTTTCAACTAATACACTAAGCTTATTTGATATAAAGACTAGTAATATAATTAAGAGTATAAAAGTAGGTATAGAACCAAATGGAATATTATTTTTTCCTTGATTCAATTTCTTCATTTATCAATAAGCTTAAAATACCTGTATAAATATATTCTGTATTATTTTTCCAGACTTCACAAAGATTTTTAGCTTGTTTTTCTGTGGCCACATTTAAGTATAAACTAAATAGTGTTTCTGTGTTTTCAATTAATTTTAAATTAACTAAATATTGATTATTGTCTTTTTTATAATACTCGCTAACAATTTCAGCGGCTAATTTTTCTTCTTCTTGAATTTGTAAAAATTCATTAGAAATTTCATTTCTAATAGAAAAAGGCAGTCTAGCCTGAAAATAGGATAAGGTGGTTTTGCCCTTATCTAGTATTTTGTATACTTTTTTATCTTGGTCGTCTTCGTATTTAATAAAATTAGATTCTACTAATTCTGACAAATATTGTTGTATTAGAAAATAATTCATATAGTCTTTTTCTAAAACAAACTCAGTAAGCTCTTCATTACTTAAGGGAATAGTGGATTTATTAATGATATACAATAATAACAATTTATTTTGAGCAAGTTCTTCAGTATTATTAATGAACATATTTACCACCTCTTAAAAAAATCGTAAGAATCATTATTAATAGATTATATCATATAAATAAGGCAAGTGGATATCCACTTGCCTATTTTAATATATTTATTTATTAGCCAATTGATTTTGTGCAGTTTCTACTAACCTTTTAACCATATAGCCACCTACATACCCATTTACTCTAGAGGGAAGATTACCTTTGTCAATACTTTCATAATTGTTTATTCCCAGTTCATTAGCAATTTCTAGCTTTAATTGATTTAAAGCTTGCCTTGCTTCTGGGACAACTATTTTATTGTTATTTGCCATATTAATCCTCCTTTTCAACAATAAATATTAATTGTTGTATCATTATCATAACCAAATTGAAAAATATTATAAATCTAAATTTAGCCTATTGTCCCAATATGTGCTAATTTTTTTAAAATCCAAAACAATAATTTATAGTTTTATCTCCTAGTAATATAAAAAAAAATAAGGAATAAATTATATTAATAATGATTTTGGGGGGGATATATATTGAAAAATAATTATTATAAAAATAATATGTTTTTTAGAATATTAATAGTGTTTAGTATTGTTATTGTTTCAATTATTTATACAGGTATTAAAATAGACGAAAACATAATGGATGTTTTTTCCAATAAAAAAGAATTGCCAATATATAGTGTAGAAACAGAGGAGAAAAAAATAGCCATTAGTTTTGATGCTGCTTGGGGAGATAATTATACTAGGGAAATTTTAGATATTTTAGATAAATACAATATTAAAAGTAGTTTTTTTTTAGTAGGATTTTGGATAGATAAATATCCAGAACATGTAAAAGAAATACATAGAAGGGGACATGATGTAGGCAATCATTCTACAAATCATCCATATATGACTAAATTATCAGAAGAAGAAATGATAAAAGAATTAAATATTACTGGAAACAAAATAAAAGAGCTGACTAAGGAAAAACCAATACTATTTAGACCACCTTTTGGAGATTATAATGACAAATTAATTAGTGTTTGCAGAGATAATGGTTATTATGTTATACAATGGGATGTTGATTCTTTAGATTGGAAGGAAATGGGGGTACAGCCTGTAGTAGATAGAGTAGTTCGTAATGTAAAAAATGGCTCAATTGTGTTGTTTCATAATAATGCTAAATTCGTTTTGGAATATTTACCCATAATAATAGAAAGATTGCAAAAAGAAGGATATGAAATTCTTCCTATTTCTAGATTAATTTATAAAGATAATTTTTACATGGATAATACAGGTAGACAAATTCCAAAAAATTAATTAGAAAGGCTAAACTACTTTTAGTGGTTTTTACACATCTGATTTGATAAAATATTGTCATAGACTGCATATTAAGTGAAAAAATCTATTTCCATTAATTATCTTTATCATATTATTTATATTTTAAGAATAAATATAGTTATAGATTATAAAAACTTAAGAATAGGGAGGGATAATTATTTATGGCAAACAAAATAATAGATACTAATACGGTAAAAGTAATAGGCAAAGTAATATCACTAATAGAATTTAGCCACGAAATGTATGGGGAAGGATTTTATAAATTTGATTTAGAGGTTCCAAGACTAAGTGACACTGTAGATGTTTTACCTGTAACCATATCTGAAAGATTAATAATTAATATGGAATTATGCCTAGGGACTTATGTGGAAATAAAGGGTCAACTTCGTTCTTATAATAGGTATATTAATAATTCAAGTAGATTAATATTAACAGTATTTGCTAGAGATATTCAAATTCTAGAAGAGGAAGAGAATATTAATGAGCTTTTAAGAACCCCTAATAAGATTTATTTAGATGGTTATATATGCAAATCACCTATATATCGTACCACACCTTTTGGTAGAGAGATTGCAGATTTACTTATAGCTGTTAATAGATCATATAACAAATCTGACTACATACCTTGTATTGCATGGGGTAGAAATGCAAGATTTTGCGAAAAACTTCTAGTAGGAGATCATATTAAACTATGGGGAAGAATTCAAAGTAGGGAATATCAGAAAAGGTATGATGATGAAAAAATTGAAACTAAAATTGCATATGAAGTTTCCATTTCTAAATTGGAGTATATTGAAAATGACAATAATAGATTTGGAAAAAAAGATTAAAAATATTTGATTAAAGGGAATGCCTTCTACTAAAACTTTCCTAAAATAATATAGAAGGCATTCTTTTAAATTTTTGATTTAAAAGACTAACAAAATATGTTATAATCAACACAATATAGATAATAATTTATTATTGTTTTTTTAAAAAATTATCAAATTTTATACTTATAGATTGTTTCAATTGTTAGGAGAGGGAAAAAGAGAAAATGAATACAAAAATTATATTTATTGCTATAGGATTTATTATTTTAGTTGGTATTCAACACACTTTAAATTTAATTCTTAGGGAATTAAGAGAAATAAAAGAAATAATAGTAAAAAGACTTCAAAAATGACATAAAGGAGCTGAAGGTATGGAGTTTGAGAAAAAAAGAAAAATATTATTTAGTAAAGAGGAAATTTCCAAAAGAGTTAGTGAATTAGGTGAAGAAATAAGCCGAGACTATAGGGAAGGAGAAATTGTTGTGATTTCTTTACTTAGGGGAAGCTTTATTTTTGCAGCTGATTTAGTTAGAGAAATAAATGTTCCCGTTAATATGGATTTTATAACTACATCTTCTTATGGTCATGATGAAACTTCACCAGGGATAGTTGAAATTATTACAGATGTTAGGACGGATATAAAGGGAAAAGATGTTTTAATAGTAGATGATATTATAGACTCAGGGCATACTATGAAAAAAGTAATTGAATTTATAAGTATAAAAGAACCAAAATCTATTAAAACCTGTTGTATGTTAGACAAGCCCAGTAGAAGAGAGGCAAATATAAGCCCAGATTATGTAGGGTTTACTATACCAGATGTTTTTATAGTAGGATATGGACTTAATTATGGAGATTTTTATAGGAACATTCCTTATATTTTTACCTTTGATGATTAAAATAATAAATTTGCGAAGAATCTTAACTCTCTATTAATAAAAGATTCTTCGCTTTTCACTAAATAACTAAATAATAGATTAATTTATTGAATATTTATTATTTAATGCTAATATATTACAATCACTAATATATTATAATATAGACTAAATATTTTTTGATTTATTGATTAAATCATTCATATTGTATAATCCATTGTCTTGTGTGGCTATAAATCTTGCAGCTTGTAGAGCGCCTTTTCCAAATACATTTTTTGACATAGCACTATGTTTTATTTCAATTATTTCATCTAATCCAGCAAAGATTACTGAATGTTCCCCAACAATGGTACCACCTCTTATGGCATGGATACCTATTTCCTTTGGAGACCTTTTATTTGTTTTGGTATTTCTTCCAAAGGTATATACTAAGTTGTTTTCAAATTCTTCATTAATTTTATTGGCAATCATATAGGCTGTACCACTAGGTGCATCTACTTTTTTATTATGATGTTTTTCAATTATTTCTATATCAAAGTCTTTTCCTAATATAGTTGCTGTTTTTGAAACTAAAGATAATAAAAGATTTATACCTAAAGACATATTTGCAGAATAAAATACGGGTATTTTTTCGGCTGCTTCTTTTAATTTTTTTATTTCCTTTTCTTCATATCCTGTAGTTCCAATAACCAATGCTATATTATTGGTGATAGCATATTTTAGGAGCTTATCTAATGCAGAGGGACTAGAAAAATCGATTATTACATCTGATTCACCTTCAAAGTCAAATATACACTTATATATATTTAAATCATATTTATAGGATTTTGTTTTTTTATCTATACCAGCAACTAATTTAATATCTTCCTCATTAATTATTAAATTAGAAATAACTTGACCCATTTGACCAAAATATCCGTGGATAATTACTTTTAACATATTAGTCCCTCCATTTTTTTATGCCATAATGATTTATTTCTCTAATTAATTTTTCTCTATTTTTAATACTCATAGGAACTAGAGGTAATCTACAATTTCCCACATCCATTCCTAAAATATTCATGGCTTCTTTAACAGGAATTGGATTTACCTCTATAAACAATGTATCAATCAATGGTTTCATTTGAAGCTGAAGCTTTTTAGCAGACTCTAAATCTCCATCTAAGAAATATTTCACCATATTGTGGGTATCTTTAGGTAAAATATTGGCCACTACAGATATAACCCCATGGCCACCTACTGATAACAGTGGTACTATCATATCGTCATTTCCCGAATAAATATAAAAGTCCTTAGGCACCAGCCTTGATATTTCAATGACCTGAGCAATATTTCCTGATGCTTCCTTTACTCCTTTTATATTAGAATGATTAGATAATTTACAAATTGTTTCAGGTAGTATATTTAAACCTGTTCTTCCTGGTACATTGTAAATAATTATAGGGATATTAACTTCATTGGCAATGGCTTCATAATGGGTTATAAGACCCTTTTGAGTAGTTTTATTATAATAAGGGGTTACTATAAGTAATCCATCTGCACCTACTTTTTCTGCATATTGACTTAATTTAATAGTGTATTTAGTATTATTACTTCCTGTTCCAGCAATAACTGGTATTCTTTTATTGACTTTTTCAACTGTAAACCTTATGGCCTCTTTCCTCTCTTCATCAGTCATAGTAGATGCTTCTCCAGTGGTACCACATATTATAATGGCATCAGTATTTTCATTAATATGCCATTCTAATAGTTTTTCTAACTTATTAAAATCAATACCATTTTCGTCAAATGGTGTAACTATGGCAACACCTGAACCTTTAAACATAATTAATGCCTCCTATTTAATAATAATTCTAATATTTGAATTGTGTTTGTAGCTGCACCTTTGCGAATATTATCAGCTACAATCCAAATATTTAGCCCATTTTCTAGACTATAATCTCTTCTAATTCGACCAATATAAATTTTATCCGTTCCCTCTGCTATTAATGGCATAGGATATAGATTGTTTTTAATATCATCTAAGACTTTAATTGAATCACTGCTTTCAAATAGTTTAAATATATCTTCTAAATGAAATTTATTTTTTAACTCTATATTTGCAGATATAGAATGACCATATTTAACAGGTACTCTAACTGTGGTAGCAGTAATTTTAATACTATTGTCATCTAGTATTTTTTTCGTCTCTTCTATCATTTTTATTTCCTCTTTTGTATAACCATTTTCAAGAAAATCGTCAATATGAGGTAGTACATTATAAGCAATGGGATAGGGATATTTATTATGATAAGGTAATTGAATTCCTTTTTCTAAATCTTTTAGTCCTTCTACACCAGAACCAGATACAGCTTGATAAGTAGAAAAAACAATTCTTTTTAAACCATATTTATCTTTTAATAGTTTTAATGGGACAACAGCTTGTATTGTGGAGCAATTAGGATTAGCAATAATACCGTGGTGTTTTTCAATTGTTTCAAAATTTACTTCTGGGACTACTAAAGGTACCCAGTTTTCCATTCTCCAATAAGAACTATTATCTATGACAATAATACCCTTGTCTTTTGCAATAGGTGCATATTTTTTACTAATATTTCCTCCTGCAGAAAATAACAATACATCTAAATCTTTATTAAAAGAATTTACATCTAATGCTTCCACCTCATATACTTTATTATTATATTCTATTACTGTTCCTTTAGATTTGTGAGATGCAAAGAGATATAAATTTTTAATTGGAAAATTTCTCTCTTCCATTATTTTTAAAAATGTTCTGCCCACCATACCAGTTGCTCCTACAATCCCTAGATTTATCATATTTAAATGCCTCCTTAAATTTATTATTAATATATAATATATGAAAACATAGGTTAATAGAAGATGGTATTTGATTTTAGTTTATAAAAAGGGTAAAATAATATGGAAGGAGGTTTCCTATGAAAGAAAAAACAGATTATCCGTCTATTCTAGAGACTAATATTTTTTTTATGATTATTGCATTTTTATTAATATCTATAGGAGCAAAAGCACAAAAAACAAATCTACATATGGGATTATTAATTACTGAATATTTAATTATTATGTTACCAACTGTTACTTATTTGAAACTAAGGGGATATACTCTTAAAAAAACTTTGAAACTAAATCCTATTAATTTTAAGGACATTATTGTAATTATACTAATAATTATATCTTCCTACCCAGTGGCTGTGTTTTTTAATTATATAGGTTTTATTTTTTTACATTTTTTTGCTGAAATAAAACCAAGTCCTATACCTATACCTGCCACATCTATAGAGTTTATAATTAGTTTCTTGATTATTGCGCTAACTCCTGGAATATGTGAAGAAATAATGTTTAGAGGTTTCATACTAAATGCTTATAAAGATTTTGGAAAGAAAAAGGCAATTATTTATTCTGCTATTTTATTTGGAATATTTCATTTTAATGTACAAAACCTTTTAGGCCCCATTTATTTGGGAATAATTCTTGGAGTAATTTTTCTAAAAACTAATTCCTTATATTCTTCAATAATTGGTCATACGGCAAACAATACTATAGCTTTAATCATAGGCTATTCCTTTTCAAATGGAGTTGAAGAGATAAACGTAAATGTAGATCAAATGAATATGTTAGGAGCAGAAGAATTATTGATTTCTTTAATTGGATTAGGAATAATAGCTTTATCCTTTGGATTTTTATCCTATAAATTAATCAAACTATTAAATACTGGCTATGAAAAGGACTTAGTGGAAATAAATAATTTTTTACCAAAAGAAGAACTAATAGACAAACTGTATCAAAGAGATAATTTAAATGGATATGAAATTCTACCTATAATAGTAGTAGTGGTAATTTTTATATTACTTAATTATTTGTATTTCTTCTTATGAGAATAAAAGTTACAATACTTCCTAATAATAGTTTTAGGAGGGATTGAAATGAAAGAAAAAAATAAAATAGAAGATAAACTTAAATATGAGATAGCTGAAGAATTAGGTTTAATCGATAAAATAGAAAAAGTAGGATGGGCAGGACTTACTGCAAAAGAATCGGGTAAAATAGGAGGTCTTGTAAGGGTTAGAAAAAAGGAGATTAAGGAAAATAAATTAAATTAAAGCAAAATAAGGGGGCATAAATGTGAGTTTAAGAAAGATTAAAAAGGCAAGCCAATTAATTAAAAATTCTAATAAAACCATGGTTTTAACAGGAGCAGGCATATCTACAGAAAGTGGTATACCAGATTTTAGATCACCAGGTACTGGATTATGGGAAAATACTGACCCTATGGAAGTTTTATCTACATCTGTATTATATAATAATCCAGAAAGATTTTATAAGGATGGTTTTAATATTCTTTTAGATATGATGGATGCAAACCCTAATAAAGCTCATAATATTTTGGCTGAAATGGAGAATTTGGGTTTTATCCATGGAATAATTACTCAAAATATCGATAATTTACATCAAAAAGCAGGTTCAAAATATATATTAGAGGTACATGGAAATACTAGGGAAAGTTCCTGTATGAATTGTGGAAATACTGTAAATATTAATGTCTTAACTGAGAAAGTAAACAGTGGGGAAATTCCACCAAAATGTAATATTTGTGGTGGGACTCTTAGACCAGATGTAATTTTATTTGGGGACATGTTGCCAGAAGCTTTTAATATAGCACTTAAAGAGGTGGAAACTAGTGATTTATTAATAGTAATAGGTTCTAGTTTAATGGTGGCACCTGTTAATTATTTACCACAAATGGCTAATAAATTGATAATTATTAATAAGGGCTACACTCTTATGGATAATTTTTGTGAAGTGAAAATTGAAGCTAGTGCAGGAGACACATTAGAAGCTATATTAGAAGAAATAGAGGGGAAATAAACTATGTACAATAAATTTGCCTATATTTATGATGAATTAATGAAGGATGTAGATTATAAAAACTGGTATTTGTATATAGAAAATGTTTTTAACAAATTTCATAAAACTCCAGAAGATGTATTAGAAATGGCCTGTGGTACGGGAAATTTATCTTATTATCTAGGTAAAAAGGGATATGATTTAATTTGTTTTGATATATCTAATGATATGTTAAGTATTGCATATAACAAATTACAAAATTTTAGGAATGTAAAAATTATTAATCAAAACATGATAGACTTTAATATAAATAAAAAATTTGATGCTATTATATCCATTTGTGATAGCATCAATTATATTTTAGATGAAAAAGATTTATTAAAAACTTTTAAAAATGTAAAAAAGCATTTACACAAAGATGGAATATTTATCTTTGATATTAATTCCCATTATAAATTAAGCCAAATAATTGGAAACAATACTTTCATTGAAGATAGAGAAGACATATATTATATTTGGCAAAATTATTTTGATGAAAAAAGTAATATTGCAGAGTTTTATATTACATTTTTCACAATGGACAAAGATGGTAAATATATACGTTTTGAAGAAGAACATGTTGAAAGAGCATATTCTACAGAGGAAATCACACAATTATTACATTCTGCATCTTTCAAAGATATATATATGTACAATGGACTTAGTTTTGAAGAAATTCATGATAAATCTGAACGAATTTCCTTTATTGCCATGACTTAAAAAACATTTTAAAAACAATGGAATATTTAATAAAAAAATTGGGAATATTATTTGACAAGAAGAAATAATAATGATAGACTAAACTAAGGTAGATGATACATAGGACTCATCTATTTAAATTGTTGTATTGGAGGAATGTTTTAAATGGTAAAAGGAACAGTTAAGTGGTTCAACGCTGCAAAAGGTTATGGTTTTATATCTACTGAAGAAGGTGAAGATGTATTTGTACATTATTCAGCTATAGAAGCAGAGGGATTTAAAACTTTAGAAGAAGGACAGGACGTTGAATTCGAAATAGTTGAAGGAGAAAAAGGTCCTCAAGCTACAAACGTTATTAAACTGTAAAACCGATTTTATATTATAAGTTTTATAACAGTAGCAATCTAGCCCCTAATATAGGGGCTTTAAATATTTCGTGAACAAAGGAGTAGGTTTATGAAAGATTATATTATAAGGGGAATAGATTCAAAAAAATCTTTTAGAATATTTGTAGTTTCTACTACTAATTTAGTAGAGGAGGCTAGAAGAATTCACAATACATCACCAACATCTACTGCTGCATTAGGTAGGGCATTAACAGCTGCTCTTTTGATGGGTATAACAATGAAAAGCAGTACCCATAGCTTAACTTTTAAAATTAAAGGTAATGGTCCTATAGGCAATATTGTAACAGTGGCAAATAATAATGGGGAAGTAAAAGGATATGTAGACAATCCCCAAGTGGATTTACCTAGTAGATTAGACGGGAAATTAGATGTAGGCGGAATAGTAGGGAAAAATGGTCAATTAGCAGTAATTAGAGATTTAGGATTAAAGGAACCTTATATTGGTTATTCTAATTTAGTTTCTGGAGAAATTGCAGAGGATTTAGTTCATTATTTCTATTTCTCGGAACAGCAGCCTTCAGCTATTAATTTGGGAGTACTTGTAGATAAAGATATTTCTGTAAAGGCTGCAGGAGGTTATATGTTACAAATCTTACCAAATGTAGAAGAGGAGGATATAGCTAAAATAGAAGGAATACTAAATAATGCAGAACCTATATCTACTTTAATTGACAAAGGTTTAAGTCTTGAAGAAATTATAGAAAAGTTATTTGGAGAATTTAATATAGAAATTTTAGAAAAGAAAGATGTAAAATTCAAATGTAATTGTAATAGAGAGCGAATTGAAGGAGTATTAATAAGTTTAGGTTATGAGGAATTAAACAGTATTATTGAAGAAGATGGACAGGCTGAAATAGTATGTCATTTTTGCAATACTAAATATAATTTTTCAAAAAAAGAATTATTAGAGATAGTCAATAGTATGATTTAACTATTGACTTTGTTAAAATAATTATATATACTATTTATTGTGGCACTGGCCCAGATAGCTCAGTAGGTAGAGCAGGGGACTGAAAATCCCCGTGTCGGTGGTTCGATTCCGCCTCTGGGCACCATAAGCGGAAGTGGCTCAGTGGTAGAGCATCGCCTTGCCAAGGCGAGGGCCGCGGGTTCGAATCCCGTCTTCCGCTCCACAAATGCTATCCAAAGATAATTAATTGTGATTTGCAAATTGTAGCAATTTTGTGTGAATC
>JAAZMA010000019.1 GCA_012799055.1 Tissierellia bacterium | reverse complement strand
TTGGAAAGAAAGGGGATGTTATAAAGGGGCTAATTGAGGGAAAGAGCAATGTTGAATAAAGTAGTTTTAATAGGACGCTTAACCAAGGAACCAGAGCTGCGATACATTTTGAAAGGGTGATTTTATGACAAGGTGGACAGAAGAGCAATACCAGCAGTTCGTGAAGAAGAAAAAAGGACTACCAGTAAAGCCACAAAGCAAAAGAAAAAGTAAAAGAAAAAGTAAGTACAATAACCAGAAGACAATAGTGGACGGTATCAAATTTGACAGTAAAAAAGAAGCAGAGTATTATTGCCAACTTAAGCTACTAAAGCAAGCTGGGAAAATAAAAGACTATAGGTTACAGCCAAGATATGAACTACAACCAGCATTTAAAAAGAACGGTAAAAAATATAGGGCAATAACTTACATAGCAGATTTTGCAATAATAAACAATGACGGAACAACAGAAGTAGTTGACGTTAAGTCTTCTAAAACGTTTAAAACTCAAGTATATAGGATAAAAAAGAAGATGTTCGAGTACAAATATCCTGAATTAACTATAAAAGAAGTTTATTAAGGAGTGAGATTATGCATATTGGTGTATGTGAATATTGCGGAAAAGAAAAAGAATATAAGTACAAAAGTTGGATTAAAAAGTATTGCAGTCATAGATGCTCTAATATGGCTAGTGCTAAAACAAGGACAAAAGAAAGAGCAAAACTTAAATGTGAATATTGCAAAGGGGATTTTTATTTACTTGAAAGTGTGATTAAAAGTAGAGAAGAACAATCTGGAGCCCCTATAAAATATTGCTCTCAAAGGTGTATGGGATTAGCAAAGAGGACTAGATATATAGAAAAATGCAAGAACTGCGAAAAAGAATTTGAAACAACTAGAAATGAATTTTGCAGCGTAGAGTGTGTGAATGAGTATAAAAAGAAGACAGGCATGATGAAAAAGGATGGATATTGGTTTGAAAATGGATACAAAGTTTTATATTTAGAAGGGGGTAACTCAATTAAAGAACACATTAAGATAATGGAAGAGCACATAAGCAGAAAACTGAAAGAAGATGAAGTTGTTCATCACATCAATGGAGACAGAGCGGATAACAGAATAGAAAATCTACAACTTATGACTAGAGGAGAACATTCTAGATTGCATAGGAAAAAGGAACTTCAAGAAGGAAAAGAACTTTTCAAATAAAGTTTTCAAAATAAAGAAAAAACTCTTTGAATATATGTACCCAGACTTAAAATTAAAGGTTGTGAAATAGGAGGGGACAAGATGGACAGATACTGGAAGAATGCATCGGGGTATAATGACCCGACGCTGGCCAAGGTGATAGAAAAAGAAAATTCTATTGAAAAGGCTTATAAAAAAGCTAGAAAAAAGCAGGTCCACGATACAATCCAGGAGATAAAAAACATCCTAAAAGACAGAGACCTAGAACTCATAGGATGGATAGAATTAAAAGACATAAGGACCAATAAAAAATATAAATAGGAGGCATTAACATG
>JAAZMA010000225.1 GCA_012799055.1 Tissierellia bacterium | reverse complement strand
TCTCTTCAAATTTATGTTCTATGCCAGTTTTGCCTATAATATCACTGGGTAAATAATTAAGTTCTTTAATATATTTGTCTATTTCACTTTGCTGTGAAATCTTACCTAAATAACCCAAAATATGAGCTGCTGTTTCACCTTCAGGATAATATCTTATAGGCTCTACAGCTATATTTATACCAGGTAGACTAATAAGATTTTCTTCAATCTCCGTTACAGTAATCTCAGAAATATCTTGAGCTATTCTAACAGGTTGATATTGTAAATAGCCTTGTTGTCTTAATTGTTCCCTTACTACCATAATTTTTCTTGCCTCAATATCAGAATAAGTTTCAGGTATTTTATATATGTCATTTCGAATCTTTTTAAAGACTTCCTTGGCCGTTATATTCGTATTTTTTATATTATAGCTTTGTAACCATTGTTCTTTTTTCATCTCTTCAATAAACTTCCATGTCTTAATGGAAATAGGAACATTTAAATTAGAAATTTTGATGAATTCCTGTTGAATTTCTATTGGATCTGTTTTGCTAATATTATAACGTCTTCTTAAAAGTTCAAAAGCTTCCTTGGCTGTAACAGTACTTAAAAAATCATTATTTTTTTTCCAATTTTCTAACTCAATATCATAAGTAAATAAGTACTCACCATCATCAGTAAAAATAATAGGAAATTCATCATTATATGCATCCCCATTTTTTTCTAAAATATTGATTAGTCTCAATGTAACATCATTAATAGATTCATCTACTATTTCACTTTTCACCATTTGGAGAGTGAAACTTGGACGACTTCCCGCTATTAATCTACCATATTTATCACGGATTTCTCCCCTGGCAGCAGGGGATGGAATAGTTTTAAATATTCTATTTTCAGCTTCTTCTCTATATTCTTCCCCTTGCACTATCATAATAGTTGCTACCCTAAAAAGAATAATTAAAAAGATTAATGCAAATACTAAAATTATTACATTATATCTATCTTTTAATTTATCAAAAACCATATGACATCACCATTCTAATACCTATTTTTTCTTGGTTTAAATATCTTAGATATATAAATATAAACAAAAAAAGAAAGAAGAGAATTATATATTAATTCTATCACAAACATCCTTTTAAAAAGGTTCAAAAATTCTATTTTATAACCTAAAAAGTAAATAAACAAAAAGCCTATTGCATAGTAAAATATTGTAGTAATAACCGTAAAAATAAAAGGTATAGCTAGGTTTTCCTTAAATACATTTTTATTTATATTAGATATCATATAAGCTGCCACCATATAAATCAAAGCATTTAAACCAATAAATTTGCCAAAAATAATATCTTGTAAAATACCGATAACAAATCCTATTAAGGCACTTTTGTTTTTATCAGTATTAATAGCAAAGGCTACTACTAAAATAAGACTAATATTAGGTATTACATTTAATATTTTTATAGATTGCAATACTGTAGATTGTAAAATAAAATTTGCAATTATAATCAAAGTAATAATGATTGTCTTCACATCTTTAAACTCCTTTATTCCTCTTTAGAACTTGGAATTATAACCAATACTTTATTTAATCGTTGAAAATTTACTGCCGGTTCCACAGTTACTGTTTTTAATAGTTGATCACTAGATTTGGATACTTCTATAACTTCTCCAATCATAATACCTTCTGGATACATACCTAAGCCTGAAGTAATCAGCTTATCTCCTACAACAACTTCTGCCGTTGGATCAAACAAATAGCCTTGTAATTCGTTAGTTATACTACCTGATATTATTCCTTGATAACTTCTATTTCTTAGGACTTGAAAACTCACAGAACTATTGCTATCAATTACTGAAATAACTTTTGCCCAATTTCCACCCACATCAAAGACTCTGCCGACCAAACCATTAGAAGCCAATACAATACTATTTGGGGAAATGCCATGTTTTTCTCCCACATCAATTGTGAATACATCAAACCAGTTACTTGAAGATTTTGCTGATATATTAGCAGCAATAGGTTGGAAGTCTTCATCTTCTTCAATATAATTAAGGGCAAATTTTAATCCTCTCAATTCCTCCAATTCATCACGATGTAATCTGGTTTCAATAACTTCTTTTTCTAAAACTTCTATTTCTTGTTTTAATATATCATTTTCCTTAGCAATTTTGGAAAAGTTAAAAAGAGTATAAAAGCCTTGGTTCATAATATTGCTACCAGCATTTACTACACTGTTTATGGGATTTAGTATGTTTCCTATCCATTTTTCCCCAGTAGTCATGTTTTGCCTTTGTGTAGATGTAGAAGCAATTAGAATAATGA
>JAAZMA010000047.1 GCA_012799055.1 Tissierellia bacterium | reverse complement strand
TCTAAATTAAATCTAAATTTTCTTGTCAGATCAGAGTAATTAGACTTACTTAAAGCACAAAATTAATTACAGTCTCTCTAAATTTGCAAAGATATTTCTTTTTTTGTCTAAAATTGTACCATGGAATACAATTCATCTTTTTGATCCTGACTTACACCTATATATTTTAATGTAATAGATTGAGAGCTATGATTAAGAGTATCCATTATTAATCCTATATTGTATTTTGACAATTTATAAGTCCAGTATCCCCAGGTTTTTCTTAAACTATGAGTACCAAAATTTTCAATACCTAAGGCTTCAGCAGCTTCTTTCATAACTCTATAAGCTTGTACCCTGCCTATATGGCCACCTTTTCTACTGTGGA
This sequence comes from Tissierellia bacterium, assembly GCA_012799055.1. Taxonomy (GTDB): domain Bacteria; phylum Bacillota; class Clostridia; order Tissierellales; family Tepidimicrobiaceae; genus JAAZMA01. The sequence goes on along the minus strand of JAAZMA010000047.1, from coordinate 2,710 downwards.
ATAAATAATCATTGTTTCTCAATTGTTGTTCATTTACGTATTCATCCAATGTTTTTCTAATAGCATCATTTAATTTAATCTTTTTCTCTTTGGTAGTTTTTTGTTCCTTTAAAACTAAATAGTCCTTAAAATCTCCATTATTATTATAAATATCTCCCACTGTTAGTGGCAATATATCACTTATTCTAAGACCTGTATTTAATCCAAATTTAAATAATACTCCATACTTTGGGTCTCTACCCTTTAAATAATAATACATTTGATCAATTTTTTTCTTATCTCTAATAGGTTCTACAGTCAAAAATAGGACTCCTTTCTAATGTAACATAATAGTTAAATAACAGAAAAATGTTACATTGAATTATAACACATATTTATCAATATTAAAAATTCTTGAAACAAAACCTTGTGTTTTACAATGCCATGTGAACATATCAATGTAACATAAATACATATTGTTACATTGAAGTTCCATGTATTGGCCCGGTATCCATTAATTAGTTACCACATTAGAATCTTTTTCTTACAAAATTTAAAGTTCTACTAAGGAAAATATAGATTTTTAATTATATTAACGCATAATCAGTTCTATTATTCTATAAAATTTTTGTAATAAATCTTTTCTATATTTTCTCCACTATATCTTCTATTATACAAAATATCAATTATAGAAAATCAAAAGCATTTCATCAACTTCTTCACAACTGACAAAACAGTTTTACAATTCTTATATAATCCTTTTCATAATAAAAATTTAAAAAGCCATCGACTATAAAATACCGTCGATGGCTTTGTTTTTTTGGATAATCAATTTTTAGCTTTATTATGCATATTTTATTGCTATTTTTTTAAAATCCTCTATACCCTTTAAATTATTATTTATTATTTTGTTTTCAAACAAAATCTCAAATATTTCCCTATTGCTACTTGGCTTTCTATATCCCATATCAGAAATAATATGGTTTGCAATATCTATATCACTATTTTCATTTTGTTCTCCCAGTGCATAGGATCCAAAAATATAGGCAAAATTTATCTTGCAAATTTTCTCAGCTTCTTGTAAGAATATATTAATTTTTCTTTCTAATGCCTCATCCATGAACTCACCTACTTTTTAGATTGCTTGTTCTCCCTATAGCTACATTATATCATAAATACTCCCCATAGCCTTCCTTTTCCATATCTTCTTTTTTAATAAATCTCAATGCTGCACTATTGATACAATATCTTAAGCCACCTTTATCTTTAGGGCCATCGGGAAATACATGGCCAAGATGGGAATCGCCATATTTACTTCTCACTTCTGTGCGAATCATACCATGGGATTTATCTAGTTTTTCAACTATGTTTTCATCTTCTATAGCCTTTGTGAAACTAGGCCAACCACAGCCAGCATCGTATTTGTCCTTAGATGAAAACAATGGTTCCCCTGTAACTATATCTACATATATACCTTCTTCTTCATGATCCCAGTATTCATTTTTAAAAGGCATTTCTGTAGCATTTTCTTGTGTTACTTTATATTGAGTTAAATTTAATTTTGATTTTATTTCTTCTGGACTTGGTTTTGGATATTTTGACATTTTATCACCTCGTAGAATTTATAATTATATTATACCCAAGTTTTAGTTGATTATAGTGTATAGAAAAAGCTATGGCAACATAAGTGTTTGCCATAGCTTTAGGTTTTGGATAAATTGTGTTGTTATTTCCGAAAAATAGGTCTATTATAATACTCCTCCAAGCTTTTGTCGCAATGGAAAATTATCCATTCTATTTCTCTCTTTGTTAATTTTTTAAAAATATGTTTACTAAGTTCTACATACTCTATATCCTTACATCGTTTTATAAAATTCATATCTTCAAATCGTTTAAAAGGATTAGCAAAGATATTTCTTTCTACATCTTTTCTATTATAATTTCCTTTATAATATATACTATTTTTCTTTTCAATTGGTAGCCCTTTTAATCTTCTAGTCTCATAAAAATCAATAAAATAATCTATTATATCTTCTACTCTAATTCTGCCCTTTTCATCTATATGTTCAAATATGGCCTTTAGTAGTACAGGTTTATAGGAATAGCTCATATCCATTACTTCTACCATATCCATAAATTTATCTTTCATATTTGCTGGAGTTATTATTTCCCAACCAAATTCCTTTGCATATTTATAAACTTTTTCTTCAGTAAAATATTTAAAGGTTCTATTAGTGCCCATGGGTACTTCTAAATCAGGTTTGATTTTCCCTTCCCTAATGTATCTTTCTATGGTTTCCCTTTGAACATCTACCATTCGTACAAATTCAATTTGAGACACCATATCTTTAACTTCTTCTTGCCAATTAAATAATTCAATTAATTCATAATCCATCACATCTATAGGGAAATCTAAATATACCAGGGGTTTTTCCCCTTTTTGAAATAAATCCTTATCCATTTGTCTTTGTTTCTCAGAAGCTACCACATATTCACCTGGTCTATATTCTGCAATATTAAAAATTCTATGCAAAGAATAGGGCATATTAAATAAATTGGCATTATCTATAAAATCAAACACCATTAAGTATTCCTTTCCCTCATATAATCTCATACCTCTACCTAATTGTTGTAAATACAATGTTTTAGACATAGTAGGCCTAGCCATAAATAATACTTCTGTTCTGGGACTATCCCAACCCTCATTTAACAAATCACATGCACATAAAAC
>JAAZMA010000086.1 GCA_012799055.1 Tissierellia bacterium | reverse complement strand
TTGTTTCCTCTTGGGGAATATCCATTTGGACTATTTTGTCTTCTATATATAAACCTTGGCTAATTTCTTCATTATATCTATCTATAATATCACCTAATATTTCTGCCCGTCTTACTGAGCCATCTTTTTTAACATGGATTTCTATATTTGATTCCCCATTATTTAATAAACTAGCCTCATAACCCTTTGGAATAATTAATTCATATTTAGCCTCTTCTTCATCTGTTTTTATAATTTGTTTCATTTGTTCATTATTCAAAAAATCAATTAGATTTTTTGATTGATTTGAATTATCCTCATCTAATATGCTAATGCTCATAATTGGTGTCTCAACTGAAGGAGTAAAATAATCTTTTTGAAAATAGCCCACAATTAGTCCCAAAAATATGGGAAATATGGAGAAGGTCAATAGCATATTAGGTAAATTTTTCATTATGGATATAAATGTAAGTTTTAAAAATGCCTTAAATTTCACAATATCCCTCCTAATCCCTTAAAGATTTCCCTGTTAATGTTAGAAATACTTCTTCTAATGAAGGCTCTTCAAAATTTATCCCCTTGATTTCTCCCTGATTTTTCTCAATGATTTTCAGTAATGGTTCTAGTCTAAATATATTTTCATCTATTATTAACTTAATTAAGCCTTGTTCTTCAGTGCATTCTAAAACCCCACTCATAGACTTTATATCTAATATCATTTCAATTTTATAATTATTCACCTTTAAATTTACTTTATTGCTGCTGCCTATTAAGGATTTTATTTGAGACTTGTTTCCATAGGCTATTTCCTGCCCTAAGTCCATAATAAATATATTATTACAAAGCATTTCTACTTCCTCCATATAGTGAGAAGTGTAAATTATAGTGGTTTTATTTTCCCTATTGGTTTTTTTGGTAAACTCAAATATATGATTTCTAGATTGAGGGTCTATTCCCACTGTTGGTTCATCCATAATTAAAATCCTTGGATGATGCATAATAGCTGCCGCTATATTTAATCGCCTTTTCATTCCACCTGAAAACTTCTTTACCTTCTCTTTTCTCTTATCCTGAAGGCCTATTATTTCAAAAGCTTCATCTATTCTCTCTTTTAATAGTTTTCCCTTTAATCCATATAAGCTGCCAAAAAACTCTAGATTATCATAGGCAGACACATTATCAATTAAGGCTATTTCTTGAGGAACTAAACCGATTTGTTCCTTTACCTTAATTGGCTCAGTTTTTATATCATATCCCCCAATAATTACATCTCCTTTATCACAGTCCCAAAGTCCTGTTATAATGTTTATTAAAGTAGATTTCCCTGCTCCATTGGGACCTATTAACCCAAATATATCTCCTTCATCTACACTAAAAGATATATTGTCTAATACAATATTTTCATCAAATCTCTTTGTAATATTTTTTACTTCTATTAAAGACATAAAATTACCCCCTTAAACTTTCTTAATTATATAATAGAAAATTTAAGAGGATTTAACCATTGTCTTAGGTAATTAAATATAGTGACTTAAGTCACTATATTTAATTCTATATGAAATTCTTGAAATATAAGAGACTCTTATTTAAACCAGCATTAAAACTTAATAGGAAGGATTTTTAAAAAAATTAAACCTTTATTTTACTAAGTCATTTTTAAATGCAAATATAACTATTTGAGTTCTATCCCTTAGATCTAATTTAGATAGTATATTACTTATATTGTTTTTTATAGTACCTTCTGATAAATATAGTTTCTCTCCTATTTCCTTATTAGTAAGGCCCTTTGCTATTTCTTTAATTATGGTTATTTCCCTATCTGTAAGATTGTATTTTTTTACTTTTTTCATATTTTCTCTATCCCTTGGTATATTAGATAGTATTTTATCTGCAATTTCGGGATGAACAACTATATTTCCTTTAATAGCTGCCTTAATTCCTTCATAGATTAAATCATAGGAACTGTCTTTTAGAAGATAGCCTGATGCTCCATATTTTAATGCCTCTTGTATATACTCCATATCACTAAAAGTGGTCAGAATTAATATTTTTATATCTTCAAACTCTTCTTTAATAATTCTAGTACCTAGTACTCCATCACATTTTGGCATTCTAATATCCATTAGTATTATATCTACTGGATTTTTCCTACAAAATTCTAAAGCCTCATACCCCTCTTCACATAATCCCACTACTTCTAAATCTTCATAAGTAGACAGTATTATTTTTAATCCATCTCTTATTAATTTTTCATCATCTACTATTAATATCTTAATTTTTTTCATAATATTCTCCTAAAATTCCAAATTTTCCACAGGCCGTAAAACAACTCGAAGCAAAAATCCTTTCCTTACTTTACTATTATATTCTATTTGTCCCCCTAATTCTTCAACTCTTTCCCAAATATTTGTAAGGCCTAAACCTTTTTCTAATTTATCTATACCTTGTCCATTGTCTTTGAGAGTTAAAATCAATTCATCTTCATTGTAATTTAAATATATATTCACCTTGGTAGCCTTCCCATGGCGAAGAGAATTAGATAGAAATTCCTGAACTATTCTATAGATAGTTAAAGATTGTTTTTCATTTAACTGCCACTTTTCCTCAGTAAATCTAAAATCTACTTCTATACCTGTAAATTTTGTAAATTCTTTTGTTAACTCTTCAATAATTTGTATATTTTCATACTTTTGAAAACTAGGGGGTTTTAATTGTCTCAAGACAATTCTTATTTCCTCTAGACTCTTCTTGGAAAATTCATTTAAATTTCTAGCCATTTGTGAGGCTAGTTCCCCATTTTCCTCTGCAATTTTTTCTATGGCTCCCAATTGAATTATTATAGTAGACAGACTATGACCTACACTATCGTGTATTTCCCTGGAAATTCTATTTCTCTCCCGAAGAATTGACAATTCTTTAATGGAATCTGCATATATTTCTAAATCCTTATTGGCCTTTATTAAATTTTCTTCTGAAATTTTTAATCTATAATAAAGATCTTCAGCTTTAATAATCCTTAAATATTCATCTTTTATATATAGGGATAATATGGAAATTATGCCTAAGATAGATATATTGTAAATTAGAATATCTGTGTCTAAACTTTTACTCATAAAAATCATAATAAATATGGTGAAAATATTAAATAGAATTGAAAATTTGTTTTCTAAAAGAATTGTTCCATCTATAATGCTAATTATAAAATAGAAAATTAAAAACCCACCGTAATTTTTGTAAATAATAAATGAAAGGACCCATTCTAAAATAATGGATAAACAAAATAGTCTTTTTCTATTTTCCAATGTAAATATTCTCATTTGATTATTTATTATTAATAATAATATTAAAATAATCCCAAAAGCATTAATATTAGCATTTTCCTGGGAAATTATGCTAAATATTAAAATTATTAAAATAAAATATCTAAGTAATAATAATTTTTTATTTTTCATTTTTTCACCTTTATTCAATGAACAATTTCACTTACATTATAATATATATATTATAATAGAAATTAAGCTGAAAATAAATGTATAGTTTATATATTGATTATTAAGTCTCATTATGATAGCATTTTTTATATATAATCTAAATATATTATTAATATAAACTGGTCCTATATTGACTTTAAATATAAGAATGGTTGTTATTCAATAGGAAAGGAGAAAAATTATGAAAACCGATGTTTATGTACTTTGTGGTGGAAAATCTGTTGAACATGAGGTGTCTTTAAAATCAGCCACTGCAATAATAAATGCCTTAGACAGAAAAAAATTTAATGTTTATCCTATATATATAACTAAAGATGGAGCCTGGTGCAATCTTGGAAAATGGGATAATAAGATTGAAAATCCCGAGGATTTACAAAGGGAGACAGATAAATCTGTAGCAAATTCCATAGGTGAATTTTTTGCCAAAGATTTTAAAGGTGGTGAAAATCTAGTTTTCATTCCTGCATTACATGGCCCTAATGGAGAGGATGGCACTATTCAAGGATTATTAGAATTATTAGATGTACCCTATGTAGGCAATAAAGTCTTATCTTCTGCTGTAGCAATGGATAAAGTTGTAGCAAGGGATTTATTCCAACAGCACAACCTTCCCCAAGCTAAGTATTTAGCTTTTAAATCACATCAATGGAAAGAAAATAAAGAAAATGCCTATGATAAAGTAGAAAAACACCTTGGTTTTCCCTGTTATGTAAAGCCTGCTAATTCAGGCTCTAGTGTAGGTATATCCATTGCTAGAAATAGGAAAGAACTAGAAGAATCTTTTAAAATGGCTTTTCAATATGATTTGAAAATAATTGTAGAAGAAGAAGTTATAGCCCGTGAAATGCAAACTTCTGTTATTGGAAATAATAATCCTAAGGCCTCAATTTCTGGAGAATTTATTATGGAAAGACCTTTTTTCGACTATAATGCAAAATATATAGATGGAACTATAGTTCCAGTAGTACCTGCAAGACTTGAACCAGAGGTGGCTACAAAGGTTAGGGAATTGGCTGTTGAAGCTTTTAAAGTACTTAATTGTAATGGGTTAGCTAGAGTAGATATTTTTGTTACAGATAATAATGAAGTCTTAATTAATGAAGTAAATACAATGCCTGGATTTACTTTGTTTAGTATGACTCCTGTACTTTGGGAAGCTACTAATGGTACTACTTATAGTGAATTAATAGAATGGTTAATAGAACTAGCCTTTGAAAGATATGAAGAGGAAAAATCCATTTCTAGTAGGAGGATTCTTGAATAATGATTAAAAAAACCTTAAAAGAAATTGAGATAATGTCTCAAGGTAAAGGACTAAAAGAAGAATATGAAAATATTTTAATCGAAGGGGTTTCTACAGATTCTAGGACAATAAAGAAAAACCAATTATTTGTTCCACTTATTGGAGAATTTTTCAATGCCCATGAATTTATTGAAAATGCTATTGAAAATGGAGCTGTAGCTAGTCTATGGTCTAAAAATGAAACTATACCAGATATAGATTTCCCTTTTATATTAGTAGAGGATACCTTAGTAGCCCTTCAACAATTGGCAAAAAATTATCGAGAAAATTTAAATATAAAAATTGTAGGCATTACAGGTAGTAATGGAAAAACTTCCACTAAGGACATATTAGAGGCTCTTTTATCTACCCAATACAAAACTCAAAAAACCATGGGCAATTTAAATAATCATATAGGTGTTCCCTTAAGTATTTTAAGTTTAGAGGAAGACACAGAAATAGCTGTAATTGAAATGGGTACTGGAGATTTTGGAGAAATGGCATTATTAAGCTCCATTGTTCAACCTAATGTAGCCATGATTACCAATATTGGGGACGCCCATTTAGAATGGTTTATAACTTTAGAAAATGTGGCCATAGAAAAACTAGATATAATCAATGATTTGGATTCTAAAGGTTTATTTGTTTATTTGGGAGATGACCCTATACTAAAAGAGAAAATTAAGGATTTAAAAATAGAACAAAATATTTTAAAATATGGAACTGGAGAAAATAATGATTATATATGTGAACTAATTTCCCTAGAGGAAAATGGATTATATTTTAAATTAAAATCTCCTATAGAAAAAGAATTTTTTCTACCCTTATTAGGGGAACATAATATCTATAATGCTACTGGAGCTATTTTAGTAGCAAGATACTTTGGTATTCCCATAGAAAACATCCAATATGGTCTAGACCATATTGATCAAACTGGTAGCAGAAATGAATTAATTAAAGCAAATGGATTTTCCATTTTAAATGATAGTTATAAATCTAATCCCAATAGTCTACGGGCTGCACTAGATACATTATATAATATGAAACAATTTAGTCAAAAAATAGTAGTATTGGGAGATATGCAAGGTTTAGGCGAAAAAGAAATTGAAATGCATGAGGAAATTGGGAGAGAAATTGACCCTAGTGAAATAGAATATATAATTACCATAGGACCATTATCTAAATCTTTGGCCAAGGCTTCTAAGGAAAATTTCTCTGAAAATAATGTAATCTCTTGTGATACCAATGAAGAAGTAATGGAAAGTTTAAAGAAAATAATTGAACCTAATGCTGTAATTTTAGTTAAAGCCTCTAGGGCCTTTGAATTGGAAAATATAGTGGAAAGATTGCAAAAAGAAGTTAAACTTACAAATGTTCAGAAAGATTAAGTAAAGTACCTAGGGTTTTTTGTACTATACACTGAATAAGTGGTGAAATTTCTTCACCACTTATTTTAATTCATTTTTTATTATAGTTATTCTTATATCCTCATAGGATATATCCTCTGGTAAGGCTTCCTTAATTGGCTTTAATCTTTCTAAGCCTATTTCTTCTATTACAGATATTATTTTTTCTTCTTTACTAAAATCTATAAATCTAGACCAATCTACTATTTGACCATTATTGTGGCATTTTTCCAAATGTCTTAAAATAGTTTCCACTGTTAAATTCCTCTTATTTGCTATTTCTTCTAAGGATAGACCTTCTAAATAACAATCATAAGTATTTTTATATCTATTATCTTCTTCAGTAGAAATTGGTATTTCTACTACTTTCCTTTCTATTTTAGAACTATCTATACCTTTCATCTCAATATAATCTCTAATAATTTCTATAAATTGTTCACCATAGGACTCATATTTTTTTAGCCCTACACCTTTTATCTTTAGAAATTCTTCTTTATTCTTAGGAAAGTATGTGGCCATTTCCTTTAAGCTAGAATCATGAAATATTATAAAAGGAGCCATGGCATTTTTCTCAGCTATTTCATATCTTAAATTCCTTAATTCTTGAAATAGATTTTCATCATAATTTTTATCAATATATTCTAAATCTAAGGTTTTCCTTATTTTGCTCTTTCTTTTATCTAATTGCTTTTTCTCTATTAAATCTTTTTTATGATATACCTTCACTTCTCCTCTTAGTACTAGGGCTGATTTTGGTGTTAATCTTAATACAGGATATTTATCTGCTGTCATATGAATATAATCCATGGATATTAAAACCATAATCATTTCTTTTATTGCTGCCTCTGTATATTCTTTCATAATTCCATAGGTAGATAATTTATCTAATCCTAAATTTAATATTCTTTTGCTTTTTGAACCTCTTAAAACTTGAACTATAACTGTAATCCCAAATCTCTCTCTTACCCTATATATACAAGATAATATCTTTTGAGCTTCTATGGTAATATCCACCATTTCAGATTTACTTAGACAATTTCCACAATTATTACAATTCTCCTCTTCTATTTCTTCCCCAAAATAGTTTAGGATGCTATTCCTTAAACATTTATTTGTATTACAATAATCTATTAAATATTGAAGATTTGTATATAAATGTTTCTCTCTTTTAGTAGAATAAGTGCTATTTTGGATTAAGTATTTTTGTTTTACAATATCTTGAGGAGAATAAAGTAAAATACAATCACTAGGTTCCCCATCCCTTCCTGCTCTACCTGCTTCTTGATAATAAGCTTCCATATTTTTAGGCATATTATAGTGAACTACAAATCTCACATCTGGTTTATCTATACCTAGGCCAAAGGCATTGGTGGCTACTATAATTCTTCTCTTATTAAATATAAAGTCCTCTTGATTTTGTTTTCGAATTTCATCATACATTCCCCCATGATAGCCTATGGCATTGATGCCTTTTTCCTGTAATCTATTAGTTAAAGCATCTACAGTCTTTCTAGTGGCACAGTAAATTATTCCAGATTCTTCTGTATAATTTTCCTCAAGATAGTTTAATAGATAATCAAATTTTTTACTAGGCTTTACCACTTGATAAAATAAATTTGGTCTATCAAATCCTATTACGGAAATTAAAGGGTCTTTCAAACCTAGTAATTTTTCTATTTCTTCAATTATCTCTTTAGTAGCTGTAGCCGTATATGCAGATACTACTGGTCTATTATCTAAGGAATCAATAAACTTTGGTATTTCTAAATAACTAGGTCTAAAATCGTGTCCCCATTGACTTATACAATGTGCTTCATCTATGGCCACCATAGATATATTTATTTCTTTTACTAAATTTAAAAACCCATAGGTATTAAGCCTCTCTGGTGCTATATAGACTATTTTATATTTATTTTCTCTTATTTCTTTTACCCTTTTTATAAATTCCCCTTGACTTAATGAACTATTTATATAGGTTCCAGATATGCCCATTTCACTTAGGGAATCTACTTGGTCCTTCATTAAGGATATTAATGGGGATATAACTATGGTAATCCCATCCATTATAATTGCAGGTAATTGATAACAAAGGGACTTCCCACCACCAGTAGGCATTACTCCTAATACATCTTTTCCTTCTAGACTTCCTTTAATTAAGTTTTCTTGTCCTTTTCTAAATTTGTCATAACCAAAATAGTCTTTTAATATACTATATATATCCATCCCCATCCTCCTATATTTTTTCATATAATCTAGAAATATTTACAAGACAAAAGAACTATATACAAAGATATGTCTTTATATTTAATATATTATACCTTTTCTATTAATTATTTTATACTTTTAAATAAAAAAAGATATAGAATAAATAGCTATATTAAACTATCTATTCTATATCTATTATACTATATTTAATTTTCATAGGTTATTTCTAGACTAAATAATAGGATGTTCTCCAAAATTATCATTTATTATATCTTCTATTTCTTCTATTGGTATATATAATTCTACTGGCATTTCCACTGAGTCATCTAAAGGCCAATAGTAAACTACTACATTACCTTCCCAAAAATATATAAATACTCCTTCTGCCTCAAATCCTTCTAAACCATTTTCTTTTGCAGCTTTGTCTAATATTTCATGTAATTTTTCTTGGGAGGCTTCATCTTCCTTAAAATAATTTTCAAAATTTATTTCATTAGTAGAATTTAAGTCTAAATTAAGGCTCTTAACTAAGTATTTTTCCTCTTCAAAACCATCTATTTTAAATTTTCCTTTAAATAAAAAGCTAATTTTATTATCGTCTATTAAAGTTATTTCGTAGTTTAAATCTAAATCCTTATATAAATCATTTTCCCCAATAGAGTTTGCAAATTTTTCAATTCTCTGATTTAAATAGTCTTGAGTAAGCTGTTTTTTTATTCCTTTTACTTCAGGATAATTAATAATCACATTGTTTTCTTCATTTTTAATTTCTTTAGTTCCTACTTCAAAACTCTCCTCTTCAAGTACTACTATTTTCACCAAAGCACCTTGAGCTGGGTAACTCATAGCTACCATTTCTGGCATTGTCACTATTACTTTTGTTCCTATTTTTAAATTCTCAAAAGGAATATTTTCTCCTTTTGTATTAACTATTTCACTTTCCTCAGTCTTAGTTAACCAAATGTAATTGGAATGCTCATTAGTTCCATTACCTAGTACTAATACCCTTTTTGCATTTTCATCAATGTCCTTTATAAATCCATTGAAGATTATTTTTTCAATTTCTTGTGAAGGCTCTTTTATAATTAAAGTATCCCCTTCTAAGGAAATATTATATTTTAATACTTCACTAAAAAACTCCATTGGAACATAAGTTAAACTATTTGTAAGTTCTGGTGCTTTAGATAGTTCAAAAGGTGCAACCCTTGCAAAAAAGTAAGAATTTTTATCTATTGTAATCTTAGTCCATTGAGCACCTTTATATATTTCAACAGATTTTTCTTCCCCATTCCAAGTTAGTTCATATTCTAAAACATCCTCTGCTATTTTCCTCAATGGAAGCATTAAAGTATCTTTTTTGTAATAAGCATCTAAAGTTTTAATATCTATGGATGCCACTGTAGAATATTTTTCTGTTGCTGAAGTTTTATTTGCAAAAGCAACCACTCCACTTAAAATAAATGTAAACACTAATATACTAGCTATTATTTGCCTTTTCAAAATATCATCTCCCTTATAATATATTTAGCAGTACTTTTTAAAAGTTCCAAGTCTTTCCTTGTTTTTTATTATAGCAAAAGTTTTTATCCTTTTGGTTACAAAGCACTTACAATATGGTCTCAGATTAATTACTTTATAACATAAAATCAAAGAAATATACTACAATAGAAAATATCTTAATTATTATTTTCTTAATTAATGGAGTTTCCCCTGCTTTTATTTTAGGATTCTCTATATAATTGTAATCTTTCCCCACCACTAGACTTTGAGACATATAATTTTCCATTTCTCCTTTTAAATGATTGGAAAACTGTTCACTATCTATAATTACCATTGTTTCTGTACTTAAATGTACTGAACGGGAATCAAAATTAAAAGAGCCTACTGCAGAAATTCTTTCGTCAAATATATAAGATTTGGCATGAATAGAACCAGGTCCTTGAAACTCATATACATTGGTAATATTGTCAACTAGATTTTTCCTATGATTCATATAACCTGCAATGGCAAAAGGATTAGGACTTGAGTATAGGGAATTAGTTAAAATGTCTATATTGTCCGCCTTAATACTATTTATTTCTAAAATTTTTACCATATTTCCAGTGGGAATTATATAGGGACTTTGAATTAATATTGATTTTTTAGAATTTCTAGCTAAATTAATCAATTCATAGTAAACCCAAGGTTCTTTGTTTATACGCTCTATAGGATTATGAATTAAGGTAATCTTTCTTGTTGGAAAAGTATTTTCCTCCCAATTAAAATTGTTTTCAAATATTTCTGGATTAGAATTCCTTATACTTTCTAATCTATCTCTTAAGTCTTCAGCCTTTTCTTCACCTTTTCTAATTTGCCTATTTGTTAAAATTTTTTTAGGATATACTGAATAATCATGTTGCCATACTAAATTAAAATAATCTTCCATTTGAAATATTACTGAATTAAGATAATTATCTATATTTGTATTTAAAATTAAAACATCCCTATCATTAACCACTTGAATATTAGTATCATCCTTTGCAAAATATTTGTCCCCAATATTTCTTCCACCAATTATTGCCATTTTATTATCTACTATAATAAATTTATCATGAAGTCTATTATTCCATGTCTAGGGTTTCAGTATATTAAAGGGTTCGTAAAATTTTAATTCTATATTGGGATGGTTTGAAAAAGCATATATTACATCCTTTAAATTTCCTTCTAAGTGATGAAATATACCGTCTAAAATAAATCTTACTTTAACCCCCCTATCGGCTGCTTCTAATATACTACCAAGAAAAATATCTGTAGATATGCCATCGTGGATTGTATAATAACTAATGTCTAAAGTTTCTTCTGCCCTTTCAATTAAATCTACCCTAACTAAACCAGAATAATATCTGTCTTCTATTAAAGCCACTTTGTCCTGAGATATATCCTCCCCATAAAATCTATCTACTGGATGATTAACTAAATACTCACTAGATTTAGGTTTGTAAATACCAAAGATTATAACTCCAAATATGGCTGCATATATAAGATAAAATCTTATAATATACTTTATGTAAATCAATATATCCCTTATTTCCATTAAAATCACTCCTGGGAAAATTAAAATTTTGTCTATAATATTTACTTACCCAAGTAATATATGTTCTACCTACTAATATTCCATTAATTTTAATATTGTATCAAAATTATTTATAATTCTTATGAATTAAAATATGATACAATTATAGCAATAGGAAAAATCTAAAAATATATTAGGTAGGGTGGTGGAGTAAATGGGTATAAAGAAATTATCTTTAGTCTTTTTAGCTTTTATTATTATATTGTGTTTTACTGGATGTGTAGATAAGTTTATATGTAATGATATATGTTGTCAAATTCCTTCTGGGGAGGATATAAAAATTTTTATTGCTACAGACCCTCATTATATGTCTAAAAAATTATTTGATGATGGAAAGGCTTTTAATACTTTCTTAAATACAGGAGATGGAAAATTAATAAACTATTCCGAAGAAATATTTGATGCCTTTACATATGATATAGAAAACCATCAACCTAATATATTAATAATTCCAGGAGATTTAACTTGTAATGGTGAAAAAGAAAGTCATCTAGAATTTGCAAATAAGTTAAAGATTATTCAAAGAATGGGAGTTTGTGTGTTAGTAGTGCCAGGAAATCATGATATAGAAAATCCCTGGGCTAGAAATTATGTAGGAGATGAATTAATTAAAATAGATTCTATTACTCCTGAAGAATTTGAGGATATTTACTATGCCTATGGTTATAAGGATGCAGTTTCAAGGGATCCAAATTCTTTAAGTTATTTAGCAACTCCTGCAGAAGATTTATGGATATTAATGCTGGATTCTGCAAAGTATAATAGAAATAAACTTAGAGATGGCCCAGAAATGGGAGGAGAAATTTCTCCTAAAACTTTAGAATGGATTAAAGAATGTGGTAAACTTGCTAAGGAAAACAATGCTAAATTATTAGGAGTAATGCATCATAGTTTAATGGACCATAGTGATATAGTAAATGAAAATTATACCATAATTAATAATGAAGATGTTATTGAAGTGTTTAAGGACTGTAATATAGAAATAGTATTAACTGGACATATACATTTACAGGATATAAAATCCCATAAAGAGAATAATAAAATTATATATGATATAGCCACCTCCTGCTTATCCGCCTATCCAAATCAATATGGTGTATTGGAATTTATACCTGATAAAGGCTATTATTATAAAACCTCTAGGGTAAATATATATGACTGGGCTTGGGAAAATGAAATTCAGGACAAAAATATAACTAATTTTAGAAAATATTCTAGGGAATTCTTTAAGGGACGAAGCTATGATAGATATTATACTCAATTGCTGGAAATATCTAAATATTCCAATGAAGAAATGGCAGCCATATCTGAAACCATGTCAGTTTTAAATTTAAGATATTTTGCAGGATTTAGGAACAATGAATTATATGATATATTTAAAACAGAAGGTTTTGAAATACTATTAGAATCTGCACCTAATTTTGTTAGAGACTATGCTTTATCTATGTTTAGTGATGAAAAAACAGATAATAATAAAATATTTATTCCCTTGGGGATTAATGACAAATAAGGAGGAATTTTTATGGATATTGGAAAAACATATTATGGATTTAAATTAGAAGACCAATATGAAATAAAAGAAATACAATCTATTGCAAGAATTTTCACCCATGACAAATCTGGTGCAAAACTACTTCATTTGGAAAATGAAGATAATAATAAGGTGTTTTCCATTGGATTTAGAACTCCCCCATCTAATAGTACAGGAGTTCCCCATATTATAGAGCATTGTGTATTATCTGGTTCTAGAAAGTACAGAACTAAAGAACCTTTTATGGATATGGTTAAAGGCTCACTTCAAACCTTTATAAATGCCATAACCTTTAGTGATAAAACTGTATATCCCATTGCCAGTAGAAATGAAAAAGATTTTTTCAATCTAATGGATGTATATTTAGATGCTGTTTTTCATCCAAGGATATATGAAGAACCTAAAATATTTATGCAGGAAGGTTGGCATTATGAATTATTTGATGAAAAAGACCCAATTATATATAAGGGGGTTGTATATAATGAAATGCAAGGTGCCTATTCTTCTCCTGAAACAATATTAGTGGATGAAATAGATAAATCCTTATATCCAGATACTTGTTATAGATTTTCATCTGGAGGAAAACCAAATGTAATACCTCAACTTAAATATGAGGATTTTTTAGATTTTCATAGGAAATACTATCATCCTTCCAATAGCTATATATTTTTATATGGAAATGGAGATATTGAAAAACAATTGAAATTTATAGATGGGGAATATCTTTCTGAGTTTGATAGAAAGTCAATTGATTCAGATATTTATATTCAATTGCCCTTCCAGGAAAGAAAAGAAACTGTAGCCTATTATCCAATTTTAAAAGATGAACCTGAAGAGAATCGGAGCTATCTTAGTTTAAATTTTGTATTAGGAGAAAATATAGACCCTGAATTGTATTTAATGACTAGTATATTAGGCTTATTATTAATAGATACAGAAGCAGCACCACTTAAAAAAGCTTTGATAGAAGCAGAAATTGGGGAGGATATATTTTCCCTTTCTACAGGAGGAATACAGCCTGGCTTTAGTATTGTAGCTAAAAATTCCTCCATGGATAAAAAGGATAAATTTGAAAAAATCGTTTTAGATACATTAAATAAATTAGTTAATGAGGGTATTGACAAAAAATTAATAGAAGCTGCCATTAATATAGTAGAATTTAATCTAAGAGAGGCTATGAAATTTCCTACAAAGGGGGTAATTTACAATATCCAAGCCTTAGATAGTTGGCTATATGATGGGGAGCCCACTATCCATCTTCAATACGAAGCTACTTTGGATAAATTAAAAGCTAATATGGATAAAGGCTATTTTGAAAAATTTATTGAAGAAAAACTTATTAATAACACCCATAGTTCCTTGGTAATTATTAATCCTAAAAAAGGATTAGGAGATGAGGAAGTTAGGGAAGTGGAATTAGAATTAGAAAATTATAAGAATAAACTTTCAAAAGAAGAAATTGAAAATTTAATTAAAGAAAATGAAGAATTAAAGAATATGCAACTTTCAGAGGATACAGAAGAAGCTAAGGCTACTATACCTAAACTTTCTATTTCAGATGTAGAGCCTAAGGCAGAAAATATACCTCAAGAAATAATTAAGTATAATGAAGCTACTATATTATTTCACAATATATTTACTAGTAAAATCTCCTATTTGGATTTTTATTTTGATACATCTATGGTGGAAGAAGAATTAATTCCATATATTAGCCTTTTATCTAATCTACTAGGTAAGTTAGATACAGAGGATAAATCCTATGGGGAATTGTCCAATGATATATATGTTAATACTGGTGGAATAGATTTAAATGCAGCTGCTTATTCTCAAAAAGATAATGGGGAAATTTATTATCCTAAATTTGTTATAAGTGGTAGAGCTATTGGAAAGAAAAACAATATTGAATTAATGAAACTTATAAATGAAATAATAAATAGAACTAAAATTGAAAATGAAAAGAGAATTAAAGAGCTACTACAACAAATGAAATCTAGAATGGAGATGTCTATTTTTAGTATTGGTCATTCTTTAGTAGCTGGCAGAGTTGGTTCTTATTTTTCACCTTCAGGAAAATATGCTGAAAAACTAAAAGGCTTAGAATATTATTGGTTTATCTCAGAAATATTAAAAGACTTTGATAAAAATAGTGAAGAAATTTTAGCCAATTTAAACAAAGTATATAGGGAAATATTTAATCTAAATAATTTAATCATCTCCTTTACAGGGGATAAAGAAGATTTTGCTATAGCTAAAGATAATCTAAATATTATTACTAATAATTTAAATAGGGAAAAATTTAAGCCTGAAAAATATAATTTCTTAATGAGTAAATTAAATGAAGGAATATTGTCCTCTGCCAATGTACAGTATGTATCTAAGGGAAATAATTTTAAAAATTTAGGATATGAATATAATGGTAAAATGGATGTTTTAAGTACTATTCTAAGTAGGGATTATCTACACAACAGAATTAGAGCTCAAGGTGGTGCCTATGGTGCTGGTATTTCCTTTAGTAGAACTGGAGTAGTTACTACATTTTCCTATAGAGATCCTAATTTAAAAGAAACCTTAGAAGTCTACGATAATATGGCAAATTATATTGAAAATTTAAATTTAAGTCATGAGGATTTAACTACCTATATTATAGGAACCATTAGCAAATTGGAACCAGCCATAACTCCCCATGGAAAAGGTGCCATAGCTACTAGTAGATATATTTCAGGTTTAACACAAGAAGAAATTCAAAAAACAAGAGATGAAGTTTTAAGTACAAAGTTAGAAGATTTAAAAGCCTTTGCACCATTGTTAGAGGATACTATGAAAGAAAATTATATATGTGTACTGGGGAATGAAAATAGAATTAAGGAAAATGAAGGAGTATTTAAAGAATTAGTTAAATTGAATAAGTAAAACTTGATAGAAGAACGGTCATTTTGTAAAGTTATAAAGTTCAGGGGACATACCTTTTAGAGGATGTCCCCTGATTATTGGTTATTTAATTTTCAATGCTACTGGGCAATGGTCACTTCCCATTATTTCTGAATGAATTTCCGCATCTACCATTCTTTCTTCCAGCTTCTCCGATACAACAAAATAATCTATTCTCCAGCCAGCATTTCTTTCTCTGGCCCTTGTAATATAAGACCACCAAGTATAAGCATCTTCTTTATCTGGATAAAAGTATCTAAAGCTATCTATAAATCCTGATTCTAATAATTTAGTCATCTTGTCCCTTTCTTCATCAGTAAAACCTGCATTTCTCCTATTGGTAGATGGATTTTTTAAATCTATTTCCTTATGGGCAACATTTAAATCTCCACAAAGGATTACTGGCTTATTATTATCTAATTCCACTAAATAATTTCTAAAATCATCTTCCCATTTCATTCTATAGTCAAGTCTTTTAAGTTCCCTTTGAGAATTGGGAGTGTAGACATTTACTAAATAAAAGTCTTCATATTCTAAAGTAATAACTCTTCCTTCCTTATCATGTTCCTCAATTCCTAAGCCGTATTTAACAGATATAGGCTCTTTTTTAGTAAATATGGCTGTACCAGAATAGCCCTTTTTCTCTGCATAATTCCAGTATTGATAATAGCCTTCTAAATCCAATTCTATTTGCCCTTCTTGTAATTTGGTCTCCTGAAGGCAAAACATATCTGCATCCACTTCATTAAAATAATCTAAAAAGCCTTTTCTCACACAGGCTCTAATTCCATTTACATTCCAAGAAACTAATTTCATTTAATCCCTCCACTTGTGAATCTAGTTAAGATAATTACCCATTTCTTATATACCCAAATATACTGAAACTCCCACAGTTAAAACCAATGGGGTTTTAAAGAACCATATGGATTTCTTCAATACTCTTAAGATGGGAATTTGGGACCTGTCTTTGGGAAAATATTACGCATTTTTAGATAAAATTTCTTTTTTCCAAGTACTAGGGGCAAATAGTGCTATTATGGTAAATAACTCTAATCTACCTAATAACATAAACAAAGATAATAGTAATTTCCCCCATTGACTAAATTGGCTATAGGTTTGAGTGGGTCCTACTAATCCTATGCCAGGACCAATATTCCCTAAAGTTGCAGCCACTGCTCCAGCTGAAGATTCAAAATCTATACCTTCCAATGAAATTATTATAGTTCCCAGTATAAATACTAGAATATATAATATAAAAAAGCTAGTTATACCAGCTACTGTTTCATTTGGTAGTACTTTATCATTGGTTTTTATTGGAATAATAGCTCTAGGATGAAATATTTTAGTAATTTCCCGTTTTATTAATTTTAATAATACTAATATCCTAATATTTTTAATTCCTCCACCTGTTGAACCAGCACAACCACCAATAAACATAAGAGAAAATAATATGATTTTACTAAAAGTAGGCCATTGATTAAAATCTGCTGTTGCATAACCTGTGGTAGTAATAATTGAACCCACTTGAAAAAACGAATCTCTAAAAGATAGTCCTATATTATGGTATATATTTTTGTTTATATTTAGTGCAATTAAAATTACAGACACAAAAATTATGCCTAAATATAGTCTTAATTCTTCATTTTTTATTGCTTCTTTTCCCTTTCCTTTATAAATATCATAATATAAAGAAAAATTTATACCTGATAATATCATAAATACACCAATTACCAAATGTATATAGGTACTATTGTAAGCTCCTATACTTTCATTTTTTATAGCAAAACCTCCAGTACCTACTGTACCAAAAGTATGAACTATAGCATCATATAATGTCATTCCACCAAATAATAGAAGTATTATTTCTAAAATAGTCATAATAAAATAAGTTGTATATAGGATTTTAGCTGTATTTTTAACCTTTGGTACAATTCTATCTGGGCTAGGTCCAGGACTTTCCACTTTAAATATTTGAAAACCTCCTACTCCTAAATTGGGTAAAATAGCAATAGTAAATACTAATATACCCATGCCTCCAATCCAATGAGTAAAAGATCTCCAAAACAATATACCTTTAGGAAGTATTTCTACATTATCCACAATGGTAGCCCCTGTTGTGGTAAAACCTGATACAGTTTCAAAAAAAGCATCTATCCATGATGAAATGCTTCCAGAAAACACAAAGGGCAAAGAGCCAAAAAAAGAAATTAGTATCCATCCAAATGCAACTATGGCTAGTCCTTCTTTTGCCTTTATGCCTTTTTTATTTTCAAAACTTTTACTCATTATAAATCCTACAATACTAGTAATGACTATACTAATTAAAAATGCTCTTTTATCAGATTGATTATAGTATAAAGCCACTAAAAGTGAAGGAACCATAAGCCCTGCTTCCACTATTAATAAATTTCCTAATACTTTAGTTATTGTTCCATAATTCACTAAGTATTCCCCCTTTATTAGGCTTTATCATCTTCTTTAAAGCTGGGAGTCCAGATGTTAAGGTGAAAACTATAATCCTGTCTTTTGGATATATTATAGTATCTCCATTGGGGATAATTACTTCTCCATTATGAACTATTGCCCCAATAATTAACCCTTTTGGCAAGCCAAGCTTAGACAAAGGCTTGCCAACAATAGGCATATCCTTAGATGCAATTATTTCTGTTACTTCTCCTTGTCCACCTAAAAGCAAAGAGACTGATACTACTTTACCCCCTCTAATAAATCTTAAAATATCACTAGCAGTAATATCAATAGGATTTAAGGCCACATCAAGAGCTAGTTTATCTATTATATGAACATAATTAGGTCTAGATATTTTTGCAATAGTTTTATTCACTCCTGACTGTTTTGCCACTAAAGCCATTAAAAGGTTTTGCTCATCATAATCTGTAACTCCTACAAATGCATCTTGAGAGGCTAAGTCTTCTTCTTCTAAAAGATTAATATCTGTTCCATCTCCATGAATTATCATAGTATTGTTTAATCTTTCTGATAAATAATGGCATCTTTCCTTATCCTTCTCTACCATGGTTACAAATACATTGGAGGATTCTAATCTTTGGGCTAAATAATATCCAATTTTGCCCCCACCTAAAATCATTACCTTTTTAGTACGTTTTTTGTCCATATTAATCTTAAGTTTTTCACCTAATTTGCTTATATTATTGACTTTACCAATTACATGGATTACATCCCCTTCAATTAATTTAGTTGAACCATTTGGAATGATTAAATCACCGTTTCTGGAAACAGCTGTAATTAATAATCCTTCTAAACCATCTAAATCCATAATTTTTTTCCCAGTAAAATCTTTAATATCTTCAACATGAAAATCCACCATGGAAACTTTTCCCTTGGCAAAATCATCAGAATAAAAATTGTAACTTCTCATTAAATATCTCTCTATCTCAATAGCAGTGGTTAAATCTGGATTTATTATATAATCAATTCCCATTTCACTTTTCACAAAATCTAACTGTTCAATAAACTCTGGATTTCTTATTCTAGCAATAGTTTTTTTACATTTTAATTTCTTCGCTAAAGAACAAATTAAAGTATTGGTCTCGTCACTATTAGTTGAGGCAATAAGTAAATCATAAGTTTCAATATCCAATTCCTTTAAAGTTCCTATTTGTATACCATTTGCAGCTACAGTTAATACATCTAATTGATTGTTTATCTTTTCTAATGCTTTGAAATTTACATCTAACAAAGTTACATCTATATCTTCATTGTCCATTAGTTCTGCTAATCTATATCCAAGTTTACCAGCACCAACCACCATTACCTTCACAATTATCCACTCCCAGTAAATAGTATATATAAAATCATTATAGCAGTTTTTATATTAATAGTGTAGGATTAATAAAATACATTTTTATGAAATTTAAACAAAACTTGTGGATAATTAATATTTTTTTATTGATTTAAGTAAAAGTATTGTGGATAATTTGGGGAAATGTAGATAATCCCTATCTTAATTCACTAAATTCTATTTCCACTTCCATTTCCTTACCATTTCTAATAATATTTAATTTAGCCTTATCTCTTTTTTTATATTTATAAAGTGCTTTTTTAAGATTATTCATATTTTCAATATCTTGACTATCTATTTTTGTTATTATATCTCCAATTTGTAATTGTGCTTTACTTGCAGGAGAATCTGGCGTAACCCCAAGAACAATTACTCCATTATTAGCTTGCAAATCTATTCCAAATTGTCTTTCATACAATTCTACTTCTACAGCTGTTATTCCAATATATACTGCTTTGTAGGTACCTTCTTTAATTACTTGTTCTATTATTGGTTTTACCGTATTTATAGGTATGGAAAAGCCTAGGCCTTCTGCTGATTTAATTTTAGCCGTATTTATTCCTATTACTTCCCCTTTACTATTTAATAAAGGTCCACCACTATTTCCTGGATTAATTGAAGCATCTGTTTGAATTAAATCCTCTATAATATTAGTTTCATCTACTTTAATAGATCTATGAAGACCACTTATAATTCCTGAAGTTACAGTTCTTTGAAATTCTAATCCTAAGGGATTTCCTATGGCAATGGCTATTTCCCCTACCTCTAATTTATCTGAATCACCTAATGTAGCTACTGGCAAATCTTTTTTATCTACTTTAACTATAGCTAAATCTAAAGCTGTATCTTGCCATAGTACTTTACCAGATTTTTCGTCTCCATTTTCAAATAATACTGTTATCTGTTTTGCATTCCCATCTCCTATGACATGAGAATTTGTAAGTATATATCCATTACTATCAATTATTACTCCAGATCCTACTCCATCTATTTCTTGTTCTATAAAACCATATCTTTGAACCTTTACTGTAGTAATTCCAACTACACTATTGACTGCTTTTTTAACTGCTTGAGATATATTGGCACTATCATTAACACTATAAGTTTTTTCAGCAATATAAGACTCCTCTCCCTCATTTGTAGATTCTTTTTTACTAAATATATAATTTGAACCAATATATGAAGATATTAGACCTCCAACAAGGGAGGCTACCAAAGCTACAGCAAAGTAGGAAAAAAGTCTTCTCTTTATAGACCTTTTATTTTCTTTTTCATTGTCTATATGAGAACTGTCCCCAATCATATTATCTTCAGTTTTGTTTTGATAAAATATAATATCATCTATATCCCTTCTTCCAGTATCCATTTTAGTCCCTCCTAAAATTCTATTTATATTTATATTAAAAAATAATTGTAGAAGAACTATGGATAAAATATGTTTTATTATAAAATTTTTAATTAATTTTTTTACAATTTCCCACAATTCTTTTATATAGATACCATAGTTTTACTACATAATATAGTAAACAATCTATTTTATTTGTTATAATATATTTATAATTTAAAAATAGGAGTGAAACTTATGAGCTTTAAAATTTACCTTGTAGAGGACGATAAAAACTTAAATCTTATTCTAACTTCTTATTTAGAGAAAGAAGGATGGCAAGTTTCTTCTTTTTTAACAGGAGAGGATGCAAAAAAAGCCATTAACACTCCTCCTGATTTATGGATATTAGATATTATGCTTCCAGATATAGATGGATACCAGCTTCTACAGGAAATCAAATTAACTTATCCAAATATTCCAGTAATATTTATCTCTGCAAGGGATGCAGATATAGATCGAGTCTTAGGATTAGAATTAGGCAGCGATGATTATTTGCCTAAACCCTTTCTTCCTAGGGAATTGGTCATTAGAACAGGTAATTTATTGGAACGAGTATATGGCTCCAATACTCAAATTCAAAATATACCACCTTATATAGTAGATGAAAGAAGTAGAAGTGTGAAATTTGAAGACCAATTAATAGACTTAACATCTAAAGAATTTGATTTACTAATTTATTTTTCAAAAAACCAAGGTTTAGCTCTTTCAAGAGAGCAAATACTTAAATCTATTTGGGGTTCTGATTATTTCGGAACAGATCGAGTGGTGGATGATTTAGTTAGGCGATTAAGAAAAAAAATGCCTAAACTAAATATTGAAACCATATATGGATATGGATATAGGATGATAAAATCATGAAGATGAAAAATTTACCTTTATCCATTCAAATTTGGCTAGTTTTTGCTGCAATCACCTTATTTATATCTATATTATTGTCCATAATACTACCATTAACTTTGAGAAATTTTTTCACTAAAGAAATTTACGCTAATATTGAAAGTGCTCAAGATTTTATATTTAACCGATTTAATAGCCAATCCTTTAGAGATTTTTCTCAATCTGAATTTTTTAAGGACCCAAAACAAACTATGGAAAATATTCGTACAGTTAATCATTTTTTAATTTACAATGAAAATCAAATATTTTTATCTTCTCCTTTACCTATGGATTTTTTAAATGAAGTAAAGGAAGAAGCAAGTATCCAAAATACAATTAGCAAACAATATAGTGGGCAAGTTAATGATGAAAAGATATTTTATGTTATTACTAAGGGAAAATCTTTGAATCAAGATGTCTTTTTAGTTTCTTATCTATGGAATTCCTATAGAGAAGATTTAGTGCAAACTTTATTTAAAAAACTAATATTAATTATGGCTATTGTCTTTCTTCTAAGTTGGATACCTGCTATTGGTCTATCTAAATATTTATCTAGTCCATTGGTAAATTTAGAAGAACGAGTTGGAAAACTTGCTAATCATGAATGGGAAGAACCTATAGAATTAGACAGAAAGGATGAGATAGGGCGATTGGGCCAATCTATAGAACAACTTAGAAATCAACTAATTTTTCAAGATGAAATGCAACAATCTTTCTTGCAAGATATCTCCCATGAATTAAAAACTCCAGTAATGGTTATACGAAGTTATTCACAGGCTATTAGGGATGGAATATATCCTAAGGGTGATTTAAATAACTCTGTTCAAATTATTGATGAGGAGGCAGAAAGACTAGAAAAACGTATAAAAAACTTACTTTACTTAACTAAACTTGACTATCTATCTAATCATGAGATTTCTAAAGAAATATTTTCTCTAGATAAACTAATTAATGACGTAGTTAATAGATTAGCCTGGACTAGAACTGATTTAGATTGGCATTTAAACCTATGGCCTATTAATATTAGTGGGGATGTAGAACAGTGGAGAATAGTCATAGAAAATCTATTGGATAATCAGATACGCTATGCAAAAAACAAAATCTCTATAGCATTAAAACTTAATGATAATAAGAAAGTGCTACTTAAATTCTGGAATGACGGTCCAAATATTGAACCAAATATTATGGATTCTCTATTTAATAAGTTTAACAAAGGGTATAAGGGAGAATTTGGTCTTGGACTAGTTATAGTTTATAAAATTGTAAATTTACATGGTGGAAAAGTTTGGGTTCAAAATGAAGAAAAAGGAGTATCTTTTCAAATAGAGATACCTAATTGAAAAAACCAGCCTTTGATTGTAGATAATATTTGACTATTAATATATAATGTTATTATTGGTAATTTTTTATTAAGAAGGTGACATCATGGAGGATGAATCTATCTCTTATCAAGAAGAGCTTGTGGACTATAATACTAAAATAAATATTATATGTGGTATTTGTGCCACTGTATCACTAAATTTGGTCAATCCATACTTTGCAAAATTTGCTGAAAGATTAGGAGCAACCGATTATCAAATTGGGTTTTTAACTTCATTACCTCATTTTGTAAGTATATTTGCTTTTATACCTGGTGCAATACTAATAGAAAGTCATAGTAATAAAAAAAAGGTAACTGGTTCTATAATGTTAATACATAAATTTTTCTATCTACTACTTGCTACAGTACCATTTTTTAATAATATTAATAGAGCTAGTTTATTTGTCATTTTAATTGGACTAAGGAACTTACCTGGCTCCATTGGAACTATGGGGTATCAATCTAGTATTGGGGATATATTCCACCCTAGGGATAGGGGAATAGCCATGGGACTAAAAAATAGATATGCAGCTATTTTTAATATGATAATTACATTTTTGTCTGGACTAATGCTTACAAAAATCCCTAAGACCAATGAAGAAGCAATAATTTTATATCAAATATTTTTCTTAATAGCCTTTATTATATCCTTAGGAGAAGTTATAGCTTATTTTAAATTTAAAGGTATGAAAAAAGCTAAGAATAATAATTGCAAATATATTGATTCTCTAAAAGAAACCCTTAGACAAGTTCCAAAAGAAAAGGACTTTATAATATTTTCTCTTTGCTCTCTATTTTTTCACATAGGTTGGATGGGTGCTCAACCATTGCTTAGTTTATATTCTATTAAAGTTTTAAAAGCAAATGAAATTGGCTTAAGTGCTCTTTCTATTGCCAGTAGCATTTCTTCTATAATAGCCTATACAAAATGGGCTAAATTTGCAGATAAAAAAGGGAATAGTTTTGCACTAAGTATAGCCATATTTGGGATGGGTATTACACCAATATTATATGCCCTATCTAATACTATAAAACAACTTGTATTATTCAATATAATAGTTGGCGTTTCTGTGGCTGGTACTACTTTAATTTTATTTAATCAATTATTAGAAGTAACTCCTAAAGAAAATAGAACTATTTATATTGCCATATATAATACATTTATTGCAATAATTTCAGCCATAGCTCCAATGTTAGGAATAGCTTTAAAAGAAGCTACTAATATAAAAATTGCATTAGTAATAATTGGTTTACTTAGAATTACTGCAAGTGTGTTTTTCTTTTTAAGGGACAAGCATAGGAAATCTGAAATAGATTAGTGCAAATTATCAAACATTAGTAATTAAACATTAGGGACAGTCCCCAATCTTTGGAACTGTCCCTATTTCAAGGAACTAATTTAATTTATTCATATATATGATGCAACAAAAGAAAATTCTATCTGTGGATAAACCATGTATAAATTCCTTCGAATCAAGATTTTTTGTGAATAAGTTGGGGAAATGTGTATATATACACATACTTAATCCACAGATTTTAAAGATTCCACCATATCTATTTTTTTTAATTTAAAATACATTACAAAATCTACAAATGCTGCAAATACCAAGGTTAATACGGTTGAATACACAAAGGATACACCTCTTATTTCTCTTCCAAACATTATAAATTCTATTTCTGTAGTATATATTATAAATTTATGAAGAAATATTCCTAATACCAAGCCTAATACAGTTCCTATTAAGGTCAATATAATATTTTCTCTATATACATATTTAGAAACTTCCTCATCATAAAAACCGAGAACCTTAATTGTAGCAATTTCTCTAATTCTTTCAGAAATATTTATATTAGTAAGATTATATAATACTACAAAAGCCAAAGCTCCTGCTGAAAATATTAGAACCATAATTACTTTATCTAAACTATCTAATGTATCATTAAAGTCTTTACTAATTCCAGTAATAAATTCTATAGAGCCTATATCATGGTTTTTTAATAGGTCCTTAGATAATTTATTTTCAAATTCTTTTTCAGTATTAGAAGTTTTAGCTAAAATTCTTTTATATACTATATCTTCCTGAAATACTTCTTCATACAATTCCTTAGACATATAAATATAGTGATTAGCATAGTTTTCTGTAATAGCTGTAATTTTTACTGTTCTTTTTTTATCATTTTCATCTTTTATATAGATTTCATCTCCAATATCCACTTCTAATAATTGGGACATTTTTTCTGTAAGTATTACTCCATCATTTTCTATAAATAAGCTTTCCCCAGTTTCTCTATCTTGGAGTATTATAAAATTATTTATCTTATCTTTATTTTCTGGAACTATAATATTAGCTGATTCTTCTATATTTCCTTTTCCTATATCTAATAACTGTTCTTTTATTAATATATAATCCTCTATTCTAGAATCTTCTTCTATTGTATCTAAAGATTTAGTATTATCTCCTACTCCAATACTATCCTTTAAATCTATAACCATTTCATATTTATATATTTCATCAAATTGTTTACTGGCAATAGCAGTAATAGAATCCTTTAAACCAAATCCTGCTACTAATAATGCAGTACAGCCTGCTATGCCAATTATGGTCATAAAAAGTCTTCTCTTATATCTAAATAAATTTCTAGCAGTTACCTTTTGGGAAAATTTAAGTTTTGACCAAATAAAATCTATTCTTTCCAGTAAAATTCTCTTACCTGGCTTTGGAGCCTTAGGTCTTAATAGATTAGCAGGAGTTTCCCTTAATTCTCCATAAACAGCTATTAGTGCTGCTAAACTTGTGGCAATAACTGCTACTAAAGTAGATAATATGGCATAATGGGAATTATACTCTATTATAATATCTGGCATTATATACATAATCCTATAGGCATTATATATGGCAGTAGGCAAGGCTCTAAAACCTATGGATAATCCCACTATACTGCCACCAATACTTGCCAATGCTGCATATATTATATATTTAGAAGCTATGGATATATTCTTATATCCCATGGCCTTTAAACTTCCTATATAAACCCTTTCCTCATCTACCATACGGGTCATAGTAGTTAATGATACTAATATGGCTATAAGGAAGAAAAACACTGGAAACACCTTAGCCACTGCATCTATTCTATCGGCAGCCATTTCATATTCTATAAAATCCTTAGTTTGATTTCGCTTTATTATATACCATTTAGGTTTTTCTAATTTCCCTAATTCCTTTTCCCCATCAACTATTTCTTTTTTAGCCTTAGCTATTTCTTCATTAGATTCTTTTTTGGATTTTAAATATTCTTCATAACCTTCACTATATTCTTTTTTTCCATCTTCCAATTCTCTATGGGCCTTTTCTAATTCTTTTAAGGCTGTTTTTTTAGAATTTTCTAATTTAGTTTTTTCACTTTGTAATTTGAGCTTTCCTTCATCTATTGCCTTTTTTACATTTTTTAATTCCTGTTCTCCAGTTTCTAATTCTTTTTTGTTTTTTTCTAATTCTATTTTAGATAAGGAAATCTCATTTTTAGCCTTTTCTAATTCCTTTTCCCCTTCTTCAATTATGGCTAAGGTTTTAGCTTTTTCCACCTCATGGGTAATATAGTTTAAACCAAGTCTTGCCTGTTCTAATTCTTTTTCCTTAGCAACTAATTCTTTTTCACCATTGGTTATTTTGGTTTCTGCTAGTTTGAATTCTTTATTGGCTTTTGCTTTCCCTTCATTAAATGCCTTAAGATTTTTATAATATTCTTCTTCACCGACTTTAAGCTTTTCTTCTTCCTCTTTTAATCTCTTTTCTGCTAATTTAATAGTTTTATTAAATTCCCTTTCTTTGTCCTTTAATTCTTGTTCTCCTTTATCTATTTTATCCTTTGCTTCCTTTAATTCTTTCTCTGCTTTAGCTAATTCTTCCCTTTGTTTCTCTTCTCCTTCTTTTAATTCCTTTCTCCCTTTTTCTAATTTTTCATTGGCTTCTTCTTTTATTTCTTCGTATCTAGCTTCTTTTCTTAAATCT